>JAURMS010000067.1 GCA_030830595.1 Gammaproteobacteria bacterium
CACCCTGAGCAGCAGACCCATGGTGGCGAGACTGGCTGCCGACTTGACCAGCGAGGGCGCGAGGTCCATCACCAGGAGGGTCACCGAGAGTGCGATCAGCACCAGCGCCGACAGGGGGTGCTGCAGCAGTCGGCCGGCATCCGGCGTGAGACCGGTGTCGATGCCCAACCAGGCCGGTCGGCGACTGGCCCAAATCAGCGCTGCCGCAAGCATGGCCAGAAAAAAGCCCCAGAGTTGCAGGAGTTGGCGGTTGGCCTGGAAGTAGTCCCGGCTGTAGGCCAGCTGGTCTCCCATCTGGCCCTCCATCGCCTCCCGGTCCAGTGCGGTGGGCAGTGACAGGGACATGCCCCGCCAGATCGGTGGTAGTTCCGATTCGAAATAGCGTTGCCTGATCCTGGATTCGGCGTCATCGATGGTGGACTCCAGGACGCCAAGGCGTGCGTCAAGCCTGGCCGCAGCTTCGCGCTGGGCCAACGCGGCCTTGAGCGGCTGTTCCAACTGCCGGCGCGTGCCGGCGATCAGTGTGAGGACGGCAGCCGCCTCGTCCTGCAGGGGCTGGGACAGGTTGTCGGCGCGGGCCCTTTCCACTGTCAATCGCCAGGTGGCCGTCATGCCGGCGATGGCTGCCGCATCGTCCGACAGGCGGGTGACCCGCTGGAGCTGCTGCGCCTGCATCCTCTCCACGCGCTGGCGGTAGAAAGCCACCTGGCTGGCGAGTTCGTCCAGGCGGAAGGCGGGCACCTCGCCCAGGCGGGCAAGGTCACGCTGCGAAGTCAGGCGGTCAATGGCCCTGGCAATGACCCGGGCGTCGATGTTCCGTTTGGGATCTACCGCCTCGAGGTGTGCGTCCATGGCATCCAGGGCCAGCCGCGCGTCGGAGGCAGCCGTGGGGATCATGCCACCGGGGATGGGCGCAGGGTCTGCGCCCTCGACGGCTGTGGCCGGACCTGCAAGCAGGGCACTCACCACCAGCCAACATGCAGCCTGGTCAAAACGTCTGATCATGCTGCAATTCTAGTATCATCACGCCATGGGAGTCAGACGTTCGCGGGGCCTGCGGCTGACCGTCATGCCGGTCACGGCGACGACCCCCGTTGCGCGTCGGGCGCGGGTGCTGGGGCTCGATCCCGGCTCACTGGTTACCGGGTATGGAGTGATCGACCTCGACGGGAGCAGCGCGGCTTACGTCGCCAGCGGCAGCCTGCGGACCGGCGGCGGGGCCATGACGTCCCGGCTGAGCACGATTTTCGATGGACTGGGCAGGCTGCTGCAGGACTACCAGCCCGATGAGGTGGCGATCGAAAGGGTGTTCATGAAGTCCAACCCGGACAGTGCGCTGAAGCTTGGGCACGCCCGGGGAGCAGCCCTGTGTGCCGTGGCGACGCGAGGCATCGACGTGCACGAATATGCCCCCAGGGAGGTCAAGCTGGCAGTGGTGGGTACCGGTGCAGCAGACAAGCGACAGGTCCAGCACATGGTGAAGGCCCTGGTCAGGGTGGAGGGCCGACTCGGTCTTGATGCCTCGGACGCGCTGGCGATTGCGCTCTGTCATGCCCATCATCGTGTGCTGGGCGGGTCCAGGAGGCTGGCATGATCGGTTTCCTGAAGGGCAGGCTGGTCAGCAAGCAGCCGCCCGCGCTGGCGCTCGATGTGGGTGGCGTCGGCTACGAACTCGAGGCACCGATGTCGACGTTCTACGCCCTGCCGGCGGTGGGGGAAGTGGTGACCCTTCATACCCACCTGGTGGTGCGCGAGGACGCGCACCTGCTTTACGGTTTTTCCAGTTCCGAGGAGCGTCAACTGTTCCGCGACCTGCTGCGCGTGAGCGGCGTGGGGCCGAAGATCGGGCTGGCCCTGCTGTCGGGAATGAACGTGAAGGCCATCCTGCTGTGCATCGAGGCGCAGGACGTGGAGGCGCTGGTGCGGGTGCCAGGCATCGGACGCAAGACGGCCGAAAGACTGCTGATAGAGATGCGCGATCGCATCCGTACGCTCGGTGGGGGGGCGCTACCCACCGGGGCAGCGGCAAGCCCGGTCGGACCTGCGGCAGAGGCCTTCGCCGCGCTGGTCGCCCTCGGCTACAAGCCCCCTGAAGTCACGCGCCTCCTGGCCGGAGTCAACAAGGATGGCTGTGGGACCGAGGACCTGATTCGCGAGGCGTTGCGCCTCGCAGCGAGCCGCTGAGCATGGCGGGTTCCATTGACGAAGACCGGCTGGTCGGGGCTGCCCAGGGGCGTGATGACGAGGTCATCGACCGGGCGGTCAGGCCCAAACGCCTCGCCGACTACGTGGGGCAGAGGCCCGTCAAGGAGCAGATGGAAATCTTCATCGAGGCCGCACGCAGGCGCAGCGAGGCGCTCGATCACCTGCTGATTTTCGGTCCCCCAGGTCTCGGCAAGACCACGCTCGCCAGTATCGTGGCTGCAGAGATGGGCGTGGGCCTCAAGCAAACCTCCGGTCCGGTCCTCGAGCGCCCCGGCGACCTCGCCGCCATCCTCACCGGCCTGCAGCCGCGAGACGTCCTGTTCGTCGACGAGATCCACCGACTCAGCCCGGTGGTGGAGGAGATTCTTTATCCGGCGATGGAGGACTTCCAGCTCGACATCCTGATCGGTGAGGGTCCGGCGGCGCGCTCCATCAAGCTGGACCTGCCGCCGTTCACGCTGGTCGGGGCGACCACCCGGGCCGGGCTCCTGACCTCGCCGCTTCGGGATCGCTTC
>JAURMS010000068.1 GCA_030830595.1 Gammaproteobacteria bacterium
CGGGCTGTTTGCCCTGTCGAGCCTTCTGCTGTTGGGATTAACCTTGCATGCCATCATCGGCATGGCGCATCACTGAGTGGAATAGACCGCCTGGCCATCGACCCAGGTCGACAGCACCCTGACCCGCGGCAGCTCAGCCGGCGCGACCGTCAGGGGATCCGCATCCAGCAGTACGAAATCCGCCCTCATGCCTGGTGCCAGGCGGCCGACCTCGCCGTCGCCAAAACCGGCCCAGGCCGCATCCGTCGTAAATCCTCGCAGTGCCTCGGCGGCAGTCAATGCCTGGCCCGGTAACCAGCCTCCCGGCGGTAGGCCATCCAGGCTCATACGGGTGACTGCCGAGTAGAGCCCAAGTCGCGGATCCACGGCCTCGACCGGAAAATCCGATCCCAACGCCAGCCGCGCACCCGAACGCTCAAAGCTGCGCCAGGCATAGGCCCCTTCAAGTCGTTCTTCGCCCAGGCGGGCCCCCGCCCAGGGCATGTCCGAGGTGGCATGCGTGGGCTGGACCGAGGCCACCACGCCAAGCCGTGCAAAGGCGGGGATGTCCTGCGGGGCGACCACCTGGGCGTGCTCGACTCGCCAGCGATGGTCGTCGGCAGCAGCGGCTCCGAGGGCGGCTGCATAGGTCTCGAGCACGACTCGATTGCCGCGATCACCAATGGCATGCGTCGCAACCTGCAGGTTGCAGCGCCGGGCCCGGTCAATCAAGGTCGCGAGTTCCTCGGGCGAGGTGACCATGAGGCCGCGATTGTCCGGATCATCGCTGTAGGCCGCGAGCAGCGCGGCACCTCGCGACCCCAGGGCCCCATCTGCATAGAACTTGACGCCTCGCATGGCCAGTCGGCCGCCGGGATGTGCGTAGTGGCCCTCTCGGCAGCGTTGTTCCAGTGCTTCGCTGTCGCCATCGGCATAGGCCACCACCCGAAGCGTCAGTTGACCGTTGTCGGCGAAGGATGCGTAAAGGTTCAAGTCGTCGAGCGAGGTGCCCATGTCGTGAACGCCGGTCAGGCCTGCCGCGGCCGCCGCAGCCAGCGCGCGCCGGAGCGCCTCCTGCCTGAACGCCTTGTCCGCCGGCGGAACGGCACGCTCGATCAGGGCGGTGGCCCCGTCGACGAAGATACCGGTCGGTTGCCCATCGCGGCGCAGTATCAACCCACCTGCTGGCTGCCAGTCACCGGCCAGGTCCTCGACGGCGCGGCGGAGCGCGGCACTGTTGGCCCAGCCTGCGTGGCTGTCGATCCTTTCCAGCCACACGGGGCGCTCCGGGAAGGTCGCGTCGAGATCCGCGGCGGTTGGGAAATCCTGGTCAGTCCAGTCGTTCTGGTCCCAGCCCCGCCCTAACAACCAGGCGCCCTCGGGCAGACCGGTCGCGAAGGACTTGAGACGCTCGATGATTTCCGCCTTGCTGCGCGTGCCCACCAGGTCGGCCTGCATCAGCGCGATGCCGAGCCCCATCAGGTGGGCATGGGCATCAATGAGCCCTGGAATCACCACTGCTCCGCCCGCGTCGTATCGTTGCACCCGGCCAGCCTTGGCCGACACCTCTGCTTCTTCCCCGATCGCCAACAGGCGCCCCGATGCATCCCAGGCCATGGCTTCCGCTACGGGGCGTCCGGCATCCAGCGTATGTATCCTGGCGTTCACCAGCATGCCGGACTCGGCCAGCACGGGCTGCAGGCCGGTGAGGCAGATCATCAGCACCAGGCTCGACAGGAGGCCGGATTTTTTCATGGCCACAGTGTAACGCCGGCCGACTTGGCAGGTTGATAGATAGGCTGCTAGCGTCAGGGTCATGAAAACCTTCCAACACCTGGTTGCCCTGCTGGCAGCCCTTGCCTGCCTGGCCGCCCCCGCCGTCTCTGCCGAAGGCGATCCCCTGGTGCTTCGTCGCCAGACGCTGATCGTGCGGGACATCGAGCGCTCGCTCGCGCTTTATCGAGACGCCATCGGTATGGAGGTGTTCTATGACGAAGTGATCCGTCGGCCGCGCGGCGAGGGGCAGCCTGATCAGGAGATCCGGCTCGTCTTCCTGAAGGCGACCGACACCTACATCGGTGTGCTGGGTCTCGTTGATTTCCAGCATGATGATCCGGATCACCCGGATCACAGCAAGCCGATCCGACGCGAGGGCATGACGCCGGGGAATGCGGTGGTGCTGTTCAACACCACAGAACTCGAGGCCCGCTGGCCGCGCATCGTTGAAACCCCTGGCGTAGAGGTGATGCGCGGTCCCACCCTGCGCGAATATCCGGGCTATGCGGGCCAGCCGCCCATTCGTGTGATGGTCACGCTTTTCTACGATCCGGATGGCTTTATCGTGGAGTTCAACCAGCCGCTGGATGCTATCCGGCCAGCCGACAGCAATTGACATATCTCAGCAAGGAATGGCCGAGACTGTCCTCGTTTATGTTTATACGGACGCCCTGTGAACGGCGTCACGTTTATGCTCCACGTCAGATCACAAAACTGGAGCGCATGTCATGGAAGCATTTTCTAGTCGGTTGGTGCTGCTTGGTTTGTCTGCGGTAGCGGGTACAGCCCTTGCGGATGGGTCGGAGACCCTTGGAGCCCCCTCCATTCCAATCTCTACTGGTAGCGCACTAGTTGCTGCGGGAGTGGGCCTCCACGAGCAGCCGGGTACGATCAACATCAACGTTCCGGAGGACGCTGTCGTGAGGCAGGTGCTGCTTTACTGGCATGGCACTGCGGACGGCGCGGCTGCGGACACAATTGGTGACGATGAAGTACGTATCACCGACGGCGTGACGGCGCCGGTTCAAGTAGAGGGCTTGCAGATCGGCCTGACGCCGAGCACCCTTGGCCTCTACAACTACATTGCCTACCGAGCAGATATCACTGCTCTTGGCTTGGTGAAGGCTGGCAGTAATGCCATCACCGTTGATGAGCTTGATTTCAGTGCAGCGGTCGTTGATGCGGATAACGGGGCGGGCCTGATCGTGATCTACACGGACGCCGCAGGGGCGTTGCGTCAGATCGATCTGCGCGATGGCAACGATGTGGCCTACATCAGGAGCCCGGCCCCATTGACGGACACGGTGCCCCAGGTTTTCAGCTTTCTGCCAGCCGATTACGACAGGGCTGCCCAGCTGGCACTGTTCGTGACCAGTGTGTCCGATGATGGGCTACGTCCGACCGTAGTGGAATTCATCACCGACGGGCCCAACGGCGAGGTCACTCAGCTCAACAATCAGCTCGGGAGTTTTGATGGCCCCGAGTGGGACACCTTGGTTGCCTCCGTAAGTGTTCCGGCAGGCGCCACTTCGCTTTCCGTAGAAGTGCAGTCGAGGGACCTGACTAACTCCGGCTTTACGCCAGCCTCCCTGCGATGGGTGGCGGTCGCATCGGTACTGGACTACGTTGACACTGAGTGCGGACGTATGACCGGTGGCGGAAGTGTGCTGACCACCGATGCCAGGGTGACTCGAGGTTTTGAGCTGCACTGTGACCTTCGGTCACCGAATAACTTGCAGGTCAACTGGGTTGGTCACCGATTCCATCTCGAGAACCTTGCCGCGGCAGTATGCGAAGACACCCTGGTGGAACAGGCGCCCCCGCGCTCTGCCCCCTTCGATACGTTCCGGGGGGTAGGAACGGGTCGTCTTAACGGCGCCCCGGGTGCGTCCATCGAGTTCGAGTTCGTGGATGCAGGAGAGCCTGGTAGCAGTGACTCCGCCAGCATCATGATTCGTGACGCGTCTGGTGCTCTGGTGCTGGATGCGGCCGGGTTCATTCAATCCGGCAACCTGCAGACCCACAAGGATCGGGCCTGCTCAAAGTAGCGCCGTTGCCGTGATCCCCGGCCCGTGAGGGCCGGGGATCGTCTCTAGTTCGTGACTGCGCTCAGTTTCAACTTCAGCCAGGTCACCATTTCCCGGCTTTTCAGCGGCAGCTTGCGGACCTTGCCGGTGCCGGTGCCCATCGGTGCGTAGGGAATCAGCAGCATCAGGGCGAGGTAGAGCAGGATCATGCCGCCGCCCGTGAAGAACAACAGGATCAGGGCCACGACTCGCACGAGGGTGACATCCAGGCCTGCGTGGTGGGCGAGCCCGCGGCACACGCCGCTGAGGAAGGCTCCTTCCGTGACCTGCTGCAGCGGGGGCGAAGCAGGCGCTGCGGCAGGTGCGGCGGTTGCCGGGGAATCCTCGGCTGGCAGCTCTACCTGCCCGATGTCGGCCAGCGCGGGCTCCAATTCATCCAGCGTGATCACGGTCTGGTCATTGCGCATGCGACGTACGCACTGGTCGGCCACCGCCTGCTCGAGGTCGGCGAGGATCTCAACCCGATCCGGGTTGTCGCGCAGGCGGGACGCCGCCTCCAGGAGCCAGGTGCCCAGCCGTGCGTGGGCCATTTCTTCCAACTGGAAGGCGTTGCGGTTCAGGCTGACGGTGATGATGCGTTGCATGGTGCTTGTCCCAATTCGGCAATGGTTTGGTTGAGGCGATTCCAGTAGTCCTCGAGCGCCGTGAGCCTCGCCTGCCCAGCCGCGGTCAGCTGGTAGTACTTGCGGGGCGGGCCGGCGTCCGACTCCTGCCACTCGTACTGCACCAGCGCCTCCCGCCTGAGCTTGCTCAGGAGCGGGTAGAGCGTGCCCTCCTGGGTCGCGAATTCCGTCTCCGCCAGGCGCCGCAGGATGTCGGGCACATACACGCTGTGGGCCCCGACGATCTTGAGCACCAGGAACTCCAGGAGTCCCTTGCGGAGGGAAGACATTTGCAGGTCACGCTCCATGACTGATTCCAGTACCTTGTGAGAAAAAGGTACCAGCTTTCGCGAAGGGGTGCAACTGCGGCTTTCCGAAGGTGATTGACAGCTATTTTGCTGATTAGCAAAATAACGAAATGCGCGACGTGTTCACAGCCCTGTCCAGCCCGGTCCGCCGGGAGATCCTGGCGTTGTTGCGCGAGCGGGCCCTGACGGCCGGGGAGATCGCCGATCGGATCCCGCTGGCCAAGCCGACCCTTTCCGGTCACTTCAACGTGCTCAAACAAGCCGGTCTGGTGTCTGCCGATCGGCAGGGCAGCACCATTACTTATCGGATCAATACCTCGGTGGTTGAGGACGCCCTGGCGGCCCTGCTGCGCTTGACCCGAAGGGAGACGGAATGAAACCAAGTGACCGTTGGCCGCTTGCCCTGGGTCTTGGTGTTTGCCTGACGATGCTGGCCCTCTCGACCTGGGCCTGGCTGGTCACGCCGGCGGACTTCCAGTTCAGCGTCCATTTTGACCTGAGCGGCCGCGCCGATCGTCT
Source organism: Gammaproteobacteria bacterium (assembly GCA_030830595.1). Classification (GTDB taxonomy): domain Bacteria; phylum Pseudomonadota; class Gammaproteobacteria; order Steroidobacterales; family Steroidobacteraceae; genus SG8-30. The sequence goes on from JAURMS010000068.1 coordinate 5,272, forward strand.
TGGGGGCAAAGCGGAAGGTCTGCTGCTGCTGCCAGCCATCGCGCTGCTGATGCTGGTGCTGTTCCCCCTGCTGCCGAGGCTGGATCCGAGGAGGGAGAACCTCGAGCGCAGCAGCCGGTTGTACGGTGTCATTTGGATCGGGGTCCTGGTGATCCTGGGCTTTGCGCACGCGACCGTGGTATTGGTGTCACTACAGGTGGGTATCGACCCGTTGGCGTGGATGCCGCTGCTGATCGGCGCCTTCCTGATGATCCTCGGCAACAACCTGGGCAAGTCCCGATCGAATTTTTTTGCCGGCATTCGCACGCCCTGGACCCTCTCCAGCGAATACGCCTGGATGCGCACCCATCGCCTGGGCGGGAAACTTTTCATGCTGGCCGGGTTGGCCACCTGCCTCGCATTCTTCCTGTTTGGCTGGGATACCGAGCCCGGTCGAAAAAAGGTTGCCTGGGTACTGATGGCGGGCCTTGGCGTGGCCAGCCTCGTGTCCGTGGTGGCCAGCTACATTTTCTGGCGCTCAGACCCGGAGCGGCCCATCTAGGGGAAAACACGGATAGTGGGTGGTTGGTGTTGTAGTTATATAACACACCATCTCACTTGGTCTGGAGTGCCTGTCATGGTCAAAAGCATCATTTTTTCCGCCGCTTTGCTGGCTGCCGCACTGGTTCCCACCGTAGCGGCCGAGGCCACCGAAGAGGTGACCCGTCGCCACACCCTGCGAGCGGAGGGCGTTCAGGTCCTCAAGATCGATGCAGGGGTGGGTTCCGTCCGAGTGGAGCCGGGCACCGCGGACACTTATCAGGTGGTCGTGACCATCGAGCCGGCCAAGAAGGGCTGGTTCGGGAAGAAGGCCGATGTGTCCAAGGCCCAACTGAAGATCGAGCGCAGCGGAGAACGCCTGCAGCTGTCCCTGGATCCCGATTCCGTCGACGGTGCCAGCCTGCAGGGCACCTGGCGGGTCAAGCTGCCGGCCCAGCCGCCTGCCGAGGTCGAGGTGGACCTCGGGGTGGGCGAGGCGCGCATCGAGGCCCCCGCATCCGTCGTTCGCCTCGACGTGGGCGTCGGGGAGGCCAAGGTGGTGACGGCCGCTGCCTCCGCCGGCGCGGTCAGCGCGGCCGCCGGCGTGGGTGATGCCCACATCACCGGCGCCGAGGCCTCTCGCCAGCGCCACGTAGTGGGCGGCCAGAGCAGCGCGCGCGGCCAGGGACAGCGAGACATCACGGTGAACGTGGGCGTTGGCGAGGCCGGTGTGACCCTGAGTCGCGACTGACCTTCAAGCCCCGTAGCGCCGTACGCGCAGGTCGGCCTGTTCCTTGTGACCGGCAAAGCCCTCGATTTCACACAGCCGTGAGCAATAGTCGCCGACCAGCGCAGAGGCGGAGTCCGTCAGGACCCGCTGATAGGTGCAGGTCTTGATGAACTTGCCGACCCACAGGCCGCCCGTGTAACGCGCGGCGCGCATGGTCGGCAGCGTGTGATTGGTGCCAATGACCTTGTCACCGAAGGAGACGTTCGTCCGGTGGCCCAGGAACAGCGCGCCGTAGTTGGTCATCCGTTCGAGGAAATAGTCGGGGTCGCGGGTCAGCACCTGCACGTGCTCGGAGGCAATGCGATCAGCCTCGGCCACCATTTCCTCCAGGGTGTCGCAGAGGATGATCTCGCCGCATTCGTTCCAGGCCACGCGCGCGACATCAGCGGTGGGCAGCCACGACAACAGCTTCTCGACGGCTGCCGGGGTCTCTCGCGCCAATGACTCTGAATTCGTCAGCAGCACGGCCGGGCTGCCGGGCCCGTGTTCGGCCTGCCCGATGAGGTCGACCGCAGCCATCTCGGGATCGCAGCTGTCATCGGCAATGATCAGGGTCTCTGTAGGGCCTGCCAGCAGGTCGATGCCGACACGGCCGAACAGCTGCCGCTTGGCCTCCGCGACATAGGCGTTGCCCGGGCCGACGATCATGTCCACGGGTGCGATCGATTCGGTGCCGAGGGCCATGGCGGCCACCGCCTGCACCCCGCCCAGGGCATAGATCTCGTCGGCACCGGCCAGGTGCATGGCCGCGACGATGGCCGGGTGCGGCTTGCCCCCAAAGGGCGGGGCTGCGGCAATGACGCGCTTCACCCCGGCCGCGCGGGCGGTGACCACGCTCATGTGCGCAGAGGCGACCATCGGGTAGCGCCCACCGGGGACGTAACAGCCCACTGCATTGACCGGGATATTCCGATGGCCGAGCACCACGCCGGGCAGGGTCTCCACCTCCACGTCTTGCAGGGCCGCGCGCTGCACGAGGGCAAAGTTGCGGATCTGTGCCTGCGCAAAGCGGATATCGTCGAGCGTCTGGCCGGGAAGCGACTCCACAGCCTGGGCAATGTCGGCCTCGCTCAGGCGAAAGGATTCCGGAGACCACTTGTCGAAGCGGCTCGAGCACTCGCGAACGGCGGCCTCGCCGCGCGCAGCGATGTCTGCAAGGATCTGTTCCACGGTGGCGCGTACCTGCGCATTGGCTTCTTCCCTGGCGGCCGCCGAGCGGCCGGTTTTCAGGTGTCTGATCATGTTGGGCCTTCCGGTAGGGCTAACGGGCGGTCCAGCCGCCGTCTACGCGGAGGCTGTGGCCGGTGATCATACCGGCCCCGGGCGAGCAGAGGAAAAGCACCGCGGCGACCACGTCCGAGATTGCGCCCAGCCGACCGAGCGGGATGTTGCCCATGACCCAGTCGCGGAACTCCGGCTGTTCGAACATCGGACGCGTAAGGTCGGTCTCGATGAAGGTCGGCGCGACCGAATTGACGCGGATGTTGGCCGGGGCCAGCTCGACGGCCATCGCCTTGGTCAGGCCCTCGATGGCATGCTTGGTCATGCAATAGGCGGTGCGCCTTGGCGCCCCTACGTGACCCATCTGTGACGAGACGTGGACGATGGAGCCTCCGCGTGCTGCCCGCAGCATGGCCCTGACGCCGGCCTGTGACACCCGATAGGAGGCCCGGACGTTGATGTCGATCATGGCGTTCAAGGTCTCGGCATCGACCTCAGCGATGGGTAGGGGCTTATTGATGCCGGCGTTGTTGATCAGCACGTCGAGGCGCGGCAGCGCTTCGATGCGGGCATAGAGCGCCTCGTCCCTGACGTCGGCCACCCAGGGCTCGACACCCGGGCCCGCCTCTCTCACCAGGGACTCCAGGTCGGCGGCTGTCCGGGCCACGGCGATGACCCGGTAGCCCTCTGTGGCCAAGGCGGCAGCACACGCTCGACCAAGGCCCCGCCCGGCACCCGTGACCAGTGCTGTCGGGGCCTTCATCAGCCCCGATCTACGGGGGTGAACTCGACCCCGACCGTGCGCAGGTAAATCTCGCTGAAGGACTCAAAGCCGGAGTCCATTCCAACCAGGATCCACACCTCGCCACGGCTGTCGGCGGTGACCGTGAGGGGAGGCGGCGCCGCCGAAACCAGGGTCTTGGACTGCCACTCGAAGCCTGCACAGTTGGTGATGGTGGTGGTGATGTCACCCAGCACCTCGCCCGCTTCGCCTCCCGTGGACTGGTTGCCGCGCGGGATGTTCACGCGGTACTCACCGTTCTCAAGAACCGTCAAAGGCTCGGCTTGGCTGAGCCCCACCGCAATCCACACCGATTCTCCAGGTGCCCCGCCGACCCCTATGCAGCCTGCCGGTACCTGGGTCAGAACCGTGACGCGAAACGCCGCCCGATAGGTCGCTCCAGATGAGAGACCACTGACCTTCGTTTTCCCGTAGATGAACAGGTCGTCACTGCGGTTGGTGCCGGCGAGGTAGAGGCCTAGCCCGGTGAACGGCTCAGGCAGCGGGCGTGATTCCGCAACCAAACCCTCCGGTGCCGTCTCGGGGGTATAGTCCGCGCTGTCGGTCAGCCAACCGCCGGCTCCCGTGGCAAAGTCGTGGCTATACAGCACGGAAGGCAGTCGGGGGTCGGGATCGCCGCCGCCCCCACCGCCGCAGCCTGCCACCAGCAGGCCGACCCACAGCCACGATGACCTTGTGGGGCGTCGCATCAGGCCAATTGCAGGAGGATCAGCACGATCCCGGCGGTGGCCGCCAGCCAGGCCACGGTCCGGAGCCAGGCAATGCCGGCCACGTAGACGATCGCGTGCGCGGTCCGCCCATAGATGAACAGCTGTGAGCCCAGCACGGTCATCTCGTTGCTGATGCCTGCCGCATGGGCGACCAGCACGACGATGGCGAACAGCGGCAGGCTCTCCAGCATGTTGCTGTGCGCACGCCGGGCGCGCCCTGCCCAGCCCTGCAGGTCAAACGGCTTCTCGCGATTGCCTGCCAGTTCATCCATTGGCACCTGCAACGAGGCGCCGGCGATCGCCAGCAGTAGCTGCAGGATCGTCAGCCCTACCGCGCAGACGAGCATGGTCAGTTCGTAACTCATCATGAACCCCCTGTAAGTCTTATTTCGGTTACCGGCTCTTGATGGCCGGCGACTACACTGTACGACAAAGCCTGCAGCTGGGTGAGTCATGAACAGTATCGACCTGAAAGTCCTGTCAACGGCCCTGGAGTGGGTTCGCGATGGGCGGCGCGTGACCCTGGGAACGGTCGTGCGAACCTGGGGATCCTCCCCCCGACCCCCAGGCTCGATGATGGCCCTGCGCGAGGATGGCCAGCTGGTCGGCTCGGTCTCCGGCGGTTGCATCGAGGATGACCTGATCTACCGCCTGAGCCAAACCGATCCGGTCTTCGCGGGACCGGGCGTGACCACTTACGGCGAACAGGCGGAGGAGGGCAGGCGCTTCGGGCTGCCCTGCGGGGGCACGGTGGAGGTGATCCTGGAGCCCGCCGGAGACGGTACCTGGCTTGTGCAGCTGCTCGAGGCGATCCGGGCGAGGCGCGGTGTCGAGCGTCGACTGGACTTGCAGACAGGTGAGGTGACCCTCGTCGATTCGGGCGAAGTCGATCGCGTCGAGTTCGATGGCCGCTGCCTCAGGGCGGTCTACGCCCCTCGCGAGCGCCTGCTCATCGTCGGCGCCGGTCAGCTATCGCGCTATGTGGCGGGCATGGCGGTCATGCTGGACATGGACGTGACGGTCTGTGATCCCCGGCCTGAGTATCACGAGGGATGGGAAGCGCTGGAAGGGGTGGTGCTGGCGACCCGATTGCCCGACGAGGTAGTCAGCGTCATGCAGCCAGGCCCCCGTGATGCCGTGCTGGCGCTCACCCACGACCCCAAGCTCGATGATCTGGCCCTGATGGAGGCCCTGCGCTCGCCCGCCTTCTTCGTCGGGGCGCTGGGCTCGCGGCGCACCAACGCCGCGCGTCGGGAGCGGCTGCTGGAGTTTGACGTTACGCCTGAGCAACTCGAGCACCTGCAGGGGCCGGTGGGGCTGCCGATTGGCGCCAAGACGCCGGCCGAGATTGCCGTATCCATCCTTGCCCAGCTGGTGGAGTTCCGGCGTCGGCCGGGCTGACTCAGTTCGTTCCGATCGAGGTCCGGAAGCGGGGCGGCTGGCGGTGGCGGGTGGCCTGTTCGTAGGCGTAGGCCAAGCCAAGCAGTTTCGCTTCGCTCCAGGCGCCGGCGAAGAGGGAGAGTCCGACCGGCAGGCCGCTGACCTGCCCCATGGGAACCGTGATGTGGGGATATCCCGCGACCGCCGCCAGGGTTGAGGTCCCGCCGCCGGTGTAGTGGTCGCCGTTGACGAGGTCGATGGTAAAAGCCGGATCGCCAGTCGGGGCGATCAGCGCGTCGAGGCGGTGCCTGCCCAACAGCAGGTCGATGCCCTCTTCCCCGGCCAGGCGGCGGCAGGTGGCCAGGGCCTCGAGGTATTCGGTCGAGTCCAGCCCACCCCGCTGCTCGCACAGCTCGAAGATCTCCTGGCCGAACCAGGGCATTTCCCGGGCGGCCTCGCGCTGGTTGAAATCGATGATCTCCGCGAGGCTTCGAATCGGCGCGATGGGGCCCAGGCTGGCCAGGTAGTCATTGAGTCCGGCCTTGAATTCATATTGCAGCACCAGCCATTCGGCCTCACCGACTTCGCGATGGGCACGGGTCTCCACGTCCACGAGCTCTGCCCCAAGACGCGAGAGGTCGGCCAGGGCGATCTCCATGACCTTCGCCACCATGGGGTTGTCGCCGAACATGCTGCGCACGACCCCCAGGCGCGCACCGCGCAGGGCGTCTGGCCTGAGGGCGCGCCGGAAATTCAGGGCGTAGTCGCCGGGAATCCTCGACGTGGCGCCATCCCTGGGGTCCCGGCCGGCCAGCGCGGCCAGCATCAGGGCGGCATCCTCGACCGTTCGTGTCATGGGCCCAGCCGTATCCTGGGTGGCCGAGATGGGGATGATGCCCGAGCGACTGATCAGCCCGACCGTGGGCTTCAGGCCCACCAGCCCGCAGGCCTTGGCCGGGCAGACGATGGAGCCGTCGGTCTCGGTCCCGACTGAGGCGGCGCACAGGTTGGCTGCCGTGGCGGCGCCCGAGCCCGAGCTCGATCCGCAGGGGCTGCGATCGAGTGCATAGGGGTTCAGGGTCTGGCCGCCCCTGCCACTCCAGCCGCTGCTGGAGCGGGTGGAGCGGAAGTTGGCCCACTCCGACAGGTTGGTCTTGCCCAGCAGCACGGCGCCGGCAGCGCGCAGTCGCTCAATGAGCCCTGCATCACGACGGGGCCGCGAATCGGCGAGGGCCAGCGACCCCGCCGAATTGGACATGCCGTCGGCGGTGTCGATGTTGTCCTTCACCAGGATGGGAATGCCGTGGAGGGGGCCGCGCGGGCCGCGAGTGGCGCGCTCTGCATCGAGGCGACCCGCCACCGCCAAGGCCTCCGGGTTGCGCTCGATCACCGAGCGCAGCGACGGGCCGCTGCCGTCGAGGGCCTCCATCCGTGCCAGGTAGGTACCCACCAGTTCCCGGGAGGTCAGGCTGCCTGCCTCCATCCGACCCTGCAACGCCAGGATCCCTGCCTCCTCGACTCCAGCGTCATGGACGGCCGCCTGGCTGCCGCGCGCGCCGTCTGTCGCAACCGCTCCCACTGCGAGTCCAGCTGCAAGGAATTGGCGCCTGTCCATCTCTACCCCCGAGGATGATTCCGGGCCGCCACTTTGGCTGCCATGACAGGAAAAGGTCAAATTCGTGACCGGGATCATCGTCCCGGGTCAGGGCCGCCTGTAGCCTGCTTACCATATTTTGTAGAACTCCTGGTTTGTGGGTGATTCGATGAGCGATGATCCAAACGATCGGACCAACCGTATGCCAAAGGGACGTGTGGTCTTCGACGAGCGCGGTAATGCCGTCTGGCAGGCAGCGGTGCCTGTCAGTACGGATGAGACGCTGAATCGCATCCTCGATGTCGACGCGCTGTCGATCATGGAGGGTGAAATGACCCGGAAGATGAAGGCGCTCAAGGTGGAAGATGGGTACGACCCCTACAGCAGCGGCGTCATGAGCCGGGACACCTCCAACAGCACCCGCAACCTCAAGGCCTTGGGCGACTGGATCCACGACAAAAAGACCGACGGCAAGCGTTGAGGTCGCGAGCCCCCGGAAAACCCTGATCTCCTGCGGTGCGGCTCGCCCTATCCTTGGACTATGTCAAGGACAGGGAAGGAGTGCGCCATGCGTGAGACATGGGTGGTGGTCGCCGATGCAGGGCGGGCCAGGATTTTCGGATTGGACCGGGACACCGGCACGCTCGCCGAGCGGGAAGATTTTGCGCATCATGAGGCGCGTCTGAGTGAGCGCCGGCTGGTGAGCGATCGCCAGGGACAACTCACCAACAGTACCGGGCGTCATCATGCCGTGGGCGGCGAGGTCTCTCCCCGAGACGAAGAGGACCGGCACTTTGCTGCGGACATCGCCGGCCGGCTCAACCACGCGCGGGCCGCGGGCTCGCTCGAGCGGATCATGCTGGTGGCGCCACCCAGGTTCCTGGGTTTGTTACGCGAGAAACTTGACGATGGCACCCGCAAGCGTGTGGACGTCGAGTTGGCGCTCGACCTGACCGCCCTGCCTGCCGAGGAGATTCGCGAGCGCATCACTGGCCGGGCCTGAAGCCTTCGCTGCCGACTGGGGTATAGTGAGACCTTGCCCGGTAAGGGAGGGGTGGAATGGCCAGTAGCAAGCGCAAGGCGCCCGTGACACAGGCGCAGGCAGAGGACGCAGTCCGGATCCTGCTCCGATGGGCGGGTGACGATCCGCAGCGGGAAGGGCTTGAGGACACGCCACGTCGGGTGGTGGAGGCCTACCGTGACTGGTTCTCCGGCTACCAGATTGACCCTGCCGACTACCTCGCGCGCACCTTCGAAGAGGTGGCGGGCTACGACGAGATGGTAGTGCTGCGGGATATCGAATTTGAATCCCACTGCGAGCATCACATGGCACCCATCATCGGACGTGCCCACGTGGGTTACCTGCCCACCAACAAGGTGGTCGGCATCAGCAAGCTTGCCCGCGTGGTCGAGGGCTATGCCAGGCGCTTCCAGGTACAGGAAAAGCTCACCGCGCAGATTGCCCAGTGCATCCACAAGGTACTGAAGCCGCGCGGCGTGGCGGTGGTGATCGACGCCAAGCACGAGTGCATGACCACTCGCGGGGTCCATAAGCGTGGCGTGTCGATGGTAACCAGCCAGATGGTCGGGCAGTTCCGTCGCGATCCGCGTACGCGCACCGAGTTCCTGCGCTACATCAACATCACGGGCGTCCACTGACCGGCACGTGACCCCGGACGACCCTCAGCAAGGCGAGCGCGGGCTCCTGCCCGATGTCGAAGGGGCCGAGAAGGCCTTCCTTTCCGGCCGGCGCAACCGCGAGGCCGACCTCGAAAGCGCAGTGCGTTTCTTCCTGGAGTTCCTGCGGGGCTTCGAGAGTTTCGATTTCGAGGCGCCCTGCGTGACGGTTTTCGGCTCGGCACGCTTTGGCGAGGACCATCCGCATTACCAGCTGGCCCGCGAGCTGGGCGGTGCCCTGGCGCGCGCTGGTTATGTGGTCATGACCGGTGGCGGACCGGGCATCATGGAGGCGGCCAACCGTGGCGCCCGAGAAGCCGGTGGGCTCAGCGTGGGCTGCAACATCCGCCTGCCACGCGAGCAGAAGCCCAACCCCTATCTCGACCGTTACATCAACTTCGAGCACTTCTTCGTGCGCAAGGTGATGCTGGTGAAATATTCCTGCGCCTTTGTCGTGATGCCGGGCGGGTTCGGTACCCTCGACGAAGCCTTCGAGGTGATCACCCTCATCCAGACCGGCAAGCTGGAACGGTTCCCGATCATTTCCATGGGCGGGGATTTCTGGAACCAGATGTATGGCTTCGCCCGCGACACCATGGCGCGCGAGGGCGTGATCAACGGTGACGAGGTGCAGTTCATCCACGATGCACGCAGTGTCCAGGCGGCACTGGACATCATCGCCGGTCACTGCGGCTGACCCCGATGAGAATTGCGACCCTGGAAGTCGCCAACTATCGCGGTATCGCCTCGGCCAGCATCGACTTTGACGAGACAACCGTCCTGATTGGGGAGAACGACTGCGGACGATCCAGCCTGCTGTCCGCGCTGCACTTGGCGCTCGCTTCGGGTGAGCCGGGCAAGCCCCTGCTGCAGGAGCATCATTTCCATCGGAACCCGGAGGGCGACTTCGCAGGGCCGTTGGCGATCAGCCTTAAGATGGTGGAGACCCGAGCCGGCGAGTGGGATGCCGAGCGCCTGCCTGCCCTGAGGGCGCTCTTGGGGCCGGCAGGTCCGGAGCGGCGAAGCCTGTTCCTGCGGATCGAGGCAGATCCCCTGTCTGCACGCGAAGCGTGCTGGGTGATCACCGGGGCTGCCGGCGAGGGACGCAACCTGCCCGCCCAGCTGGCCGAGCTGCGCCAGCTCTGTCCCCTGGTCTGGCTGCAGGGAGGGCTGCTGTTGGGCTGCACGCCGACCGGCGCCGGCGGGGATCCCGGTCCGCTGGCTGAGGCTGTTGAAACCCATTACCGGGCACTCATCGAGGGCACGGGCAGTGACCACACCGAGCTGTTGGCAGGCTTTGAGGCTGCGCGCGAGCTGTTGAGGCAACGCAGGCAGGGCGAAGCGGCGGGTGCTACGGGACTGCTCGGCTCGATTGCGGCCCTGGTCGAGGCCCGTGGAGGCCCGAGGCCAGCCGGGCTGCGTTACCACGGTTCCGCTGCCCAGCAGCTTGCCATCCTCATCCTGGTGGCGGCCTTCCTGCGCCTGCCCGCCGCCCGGCCCGAGATAGCCTCCACCCCGGTGGTGGTGATCGAGGACCCAGAGACGCACCTGCACCCGATCACGCTCGCCTCCGCCTGGGGGTTGCTGCAGCGCATGCCTGCGCAGCGCATCATCGGCACGCACTCGGAGGCCTTTCTCGCGCACGCCGATCTATTGCAGTTACGGCGCCTGGTTCGCTGCGATGGCCGGGTTCGTCAGCACCGCCTGCGGCGCGGCATCCTGGATGATGAGGGCCTGAGGAAACTCGGCTATCACATTCGTGCCCGCCGTGGTGAGGCCTTATATGCCCGGTCCTGGCTGCTGGTAGAGGGAGAGACCGAATTCTGGCTCATGCCTGAACTGGCTCGGCTGGCCGGCTATGAGCTGGCTCTTGAGGGCGTGGCGGTGGTCGAATATGCGCAATGTGGCCTGGAGCCCTTGATCCGCCTGGCCGACGAACTGGACATCGGTTGGCACCTGTTGGCAGAGGGGGACTCCACCGGGCGCAACTATGCAGACGAGGCGCGGAAGCTAGCCGGCCCCGAGCGGGAGGACCGCCTGACCCGACTAAAGGAACCGACCATCGAGCACTGCCTGTGGAAACACGGCTATGCCGAGGTGTTTCTCAAGGCGGCCGGCGTGCATCCCTCGCCGCACCACAAGATCAGCGCAGCCCGCGTGATCGCCCGGGCCATCAAGCGTCATTCCAAGCCGTTTCTCGCCTTCGAGGTGCTCGAGGCCTCGAGCAGTGGGAAACAGCCCGGGGTGCCGCGGCCCTTGCGTCGCGCCATCGAGGCGTCGGTCCACCTGGCGCGCCGCGGGACCCAGCCATGATCCGCGTCACGCCCTGCGGCGCGGCTGGCGAAGTCACCGGCTCGGGACTCTATATCGAGACGAGAAGCACGCGTCTGCTGGTGGACTTCGGGATTTTCCAGGGTGGCAATCAACCCGCCCAGCGTAGCCGCGAACTCGGCCCGGTCGATCCGGCTACCCTGCAGACGGTTGTCCTGACCCACGCTCACGTTGACCATTCCGGGCGCGTGCCGCTGCTGTATGCCCGGGGCTACGATGGCGGCGTGGTGGCGACACCGGCGACCTTCGCGCTGACGCCGATCCTTCTTGAGGACGTGGCCCGTCTGGATGCCGAGCGTACCGCCGACCCCATTTACCGGCCGGAGGACGTGCGCAGGATGCATCAGTCGAGGCACCTGCGCGTGCTGCCCTGGCGACAGACCCTGCCACTGCCCGGCGGCGCGCAGGTCACCCTGCATGATGCCGGTCACATCATGGGGGCCTCCAGTGCCGTGCTGGCGGTCGAGTCCGGTGGGCGTTCCCTGCGGATGGTCTTCTCAGGCGATCTCGGCCCGCCCGACGTACCCCTGCTGCGAGATCCGGATCCTCCGCAGGGGGCGGACGTCGTGTTCCTGGAATCCACCTACGGTGGACGCAGTCGGGTGCCGCTGCAGGAGACGATCGAAGCCTTCAAGGGCATTCTCGAGGCCGCTGCCCGGGCAGGCGAGACCGTGCTCATCCCGGCCTTTGCGGTCGGTCGCACTCAGCTCCTGTTGTTCTACCTGGCCGAGGCGGTACGCGAAGGCCGGTTGCCGCGCGACCTGCCCATCGTGCTCGACAGCCCTATGGCCACCAAGGCGACCGAAGCGCTGTTCGAACATCCGGAGGTGCTCGATGCCGATTCGCGACGCCTGGTCGACAGCGGTCAGCTGGCCAGGGACCTTGCCAGCCTGGTGATCACTCGCTCGGCGGCGGAATCGAAGGCCCTGAATGACTCGAGCGAGCCGTGTGTCATCGTCAGCGCTTCCGGCATGTGTGAGGGTGGCAGGGTGGTCCATCACCTTCGCCATCGCCTGGGGCGGGGAGATGTGCATGTGGTCATCGTGGGCTACATGGCCGAGGGCACCCTGGGCCGGGCACTGGCCGAGGGTGCCGGCGAGGTGGAGATCGAGGGCCAGGTCATTCCGGTCCGAGCACGCATCCATGTCCTGGATGGATTCTCTGCCCATGCCGATCACGGCGAGCTGTTGGGCTGGTTGGCAGCGGTGATCGGGCCATCTCGCAGGCGGCCGAGCGTGGTATTGACCCATGGCGAGGACATGGCGCGTGAGGCGCTGGCCGCAGGCATTCGCGAGCGTTGGGGGATCGAGCCGCTGTTGCCGAGGCAGGGAGAGAGGCTGGACTTCTAGGTGCCCGAGAACTGCAGTTCTGCCAACCGGGCATAGAGCGGGTTGCGTCCGATCAGCTCGGTATGGGTGCCACTGTCGACGACCCTGCCGTGATCCAGGACCACGATGCGATCCGCCTTCAGTACGGTTGCGAGTCGATGCGCGATGATGATGGTGGTGCGTCCTTCCATCAATCGCTCCAACGCCTCCTGCACGGCGCGCTCGCTGGCGGCATCGAGCGAGCTGGTGGCCTCGTCTAGCAGCAGAATGGGTGGATCCTTCAGCAGGGCGCGAGCGATGGCAATGCGCTGGCGCTGCCCACCCGACAGCCGCGTGCCCCGCTCGCCCAGGAAGGTATCGTAGCCCTGGGGCAACTGGGTCAGGAACTCATGGGCCGAGGCCGCTCGTGCCGCTTGCTCGATCTCCGCGTCGGTGGCCCCCGGCCGACCATAGCGGATGTTCTCTCGTGCGGTGTCGCCGAACAGGACGGTCTCCTGGGGCACCAAGCCGATCCGCCTCCGAACCTCCATCGGGTCTGCGCCTGCCAGGGGGACGCCGTCGATCTCGACGCTGCCTGACTGTGGATCATAGAAGCGCAACAGCAGCTGGAAGGTCGTGCTCTTGCCTGCTCCTGAAGGGCCGACGAACGCAACCGTCTCACCGGGTTCGATGCTCAAGGACACGCCATCGAGCGCGCGCTGGTCTGGTCGAGAGGGATAGCTGAAGCTGACGTCCTGGAAGCGGATGGCGCCAAGGCCTGGCGTCGGCAACGGGAGGGGCGATGTGGGCGCCCGGATCGCCGGCTCTGCCTGCAGCAGTTCCACCAGTCGCTCGGTGGCGCCGGCCGCTCGCTGAACCTCGCCCCAGGTCTCGCTGAGCATGGCAGCCGAGCTGCCCACGAAGGTGGCGTAGAGCAGGAACTGCCCGAGTTCACCGGCTGACATGGTGCCGTCAAGCACGGCGTGTGCGCCGCCCCACAGCACCATGGTGATCGCCCCGAATACGAGGGTCACCCCAAGTGCCGTCAGCAGGGCGCGGATTCGTGTCCTGCGGATGGCGTGATCGAAGGCAGCCTGTACGGTCTGCGAGTAACGCCGGTCCTGCAGCGACTCCAGGTTGAAGGCCTGGATGGTCTGGATGGCGTTGAGGGTCTCGCCTGCCAGCCCACTGGAATCGGCGATGCCATCCTGGGCAACTCGAGACAGGCGACGAACGCGACGTCCCACGATGACCAGGGGAGCGATCACCACCGGGATGAACATGACGATCCAGCCCGTCAGTTTCGCGCTGGTGAGGGCCAGCATGATGAGGGCGCCCACCAGGGTGATGGAAGAGCGCAGGGCAATCGAAAATCCCGACCCGGCGATGGACTGGACCAGCGTGGTGTCCGTGGTCAGGCGCGACAGGACCTCACCCGAGCGGGTGACCTCGAAAAAGGCCGGGTCCATGCGGATCACGCGGGCGTAGACCGCATCACGGATGTCAGCGACCACGCGTTCGCCAATCCAGCTCATGAGGTAGAACCGCCAGGCCGCAAAACCGCCGAACACCACGGCCGCCAGCAGGAATCCCACGAAGGAGCGATTGATGGTGGCGGCATTGCCGGCACTGAAGCCCTCGTCGATCACCATCCTGAGGGCAATCGGCAGCGCCAGCATGGCGCCGGCCGCCACCAGCAGGGCAAACAGCGCCAGCGCAATGGTCAGTCGATAGGGCGCGAGAAAGGGGAGCAGGGCCGCCAGTGGCCGCGCCGAGGCCGCTTTCGGGCGATCACTGCCGTTGCTCATTGACCGGGCTCGATCGCTGCCAGGACCCCGGCGACGAGGCCGTTCATCTCCTTGCCTTCTATCCAGCGAGCCACGATCACCAGATCGTGAACCGGATCGACGTAGACCAGGTTACTGCCCATGCCGAGATGGGCGAAGGCCTCCCGCGGTGCCGAGGGCAGCAACTTGAGGTCATGATTGAGGAACCAGTTCATTGCCCCGTACTGGGAGTTCTGCTCGGTGGGCGTGGTGGCATATCGATGCCAGTCCCGGGAGTACACCTGGCGCCCGGCCCAGCGACCCTCGCGCAAGGTCAGCAGCCCGAAGCGAGCCAGGTCCCAGGCACTGATGAACACGCCGCCACCAAAGTGCCCGCCGCCGCTGACCGATTGCACTGGGCGGCCGTCGAGTTCAACCCACGAGTTTCGGTAGCCCTCCCAGCGCCAGTCCTCGCTGGCGCTGATCGGCTGCATCACTTCCCTGGCCAGGACCTCCGGCAGGGGACTGCGCCAGGCATGCATCGCCGCGAGTGCCAGGACGTTGACCCGCACGTCGTTGTATTCCCACGCCTCACCCGGTGCGGGCACCGGTGCCGTGGGCCAGGCCAGCGGGTCGTCACCCTCCGGGCGGTCTGCCCAGTCCGGCCGGCCGAACAGGCTGCCACGCCAGTTGCTGGTCTGCCGAATGAGCTGGTCCCAGGTAATGCGGTCATTGGGCTCGCCTTCGAACTCGGGTAGTGGCAGCGTCTTCCTGACGGGCGCATCCAGGTCCTTGATGAGGCCCCGGTCGTGCGCAATTCCGACGACCGTCGACAACAGGCTCTTGGCCACGCTGAAGGTCATCTCAACGCGGTCGGGATCGCCCCATTGCGCAACGAGATAGCCGTGGCGGATGACCAGTCCGGTGGGGCCGCCTCGCGGTTCCACGGGCCCCAGCAGGGGTTCGAAGGGCTCCCTGGCGAAGGACAGCGCAATGCCCAGTTCGAGATCCCTGGGCAGGCGAGTCTCGTGCGCCAGTGCAAAGTCGATGGCGGACTGCAGTCGCGCCGCATCGAAGCCGAGCTCGGCTGCAGGCCGGGCGGCCCACTGACCCGGGGGAGGAAAATAGGCGTGCTGCTCAGCGGCAGCTGCCGGCTTGAGCAGGCACAGCAACAGCGCAGCGCCAGCTATCCGGGCACCGATCATGCGATTTCACGGCTCCCGCGCTTGAGCGAGATGAGGGCCTGCACTCGCTCCAACGCCGTCTGCTGGCACGGTGGCAGCTGGACGTCGCTCTCGCCCAGCGGGGTGATCCGTTGTCCCCAGCGTACGATGTGGGCGGACCAGGTGAGACCCGCGCCAAAGCCGGTGAGCAGCAGCGTGGCCCCCGGCTTGATACGGCCCTCCTCCAAGGATTCCACCAGCGCCACCGGTACCGTGGCTGCAGACATGTTGCCGTAGCGTTGCACGTTCACGAAGCACCGCGACATGTCGATGCCGCTGCGCTTGACCACCGCCTCGATGATGCGCAGGTTGGCCTGGTGAGGCACCACCAGGTCGATGTCCGCCGGTGACAGGCCGCATGTCTGCAGCACGGCCTCGCAGGCCCGGCTCATGCCGATGACTGCCCGCTTGAAAATTTCCTGTCCCTCAAAGATCCATTGAGAGTCGCCGAGGTGCCAGCCTTTGTTGGCGTAACGCTGGCCCATGCCATGGACCTGCAGGATTTCGCGAACATCTCCGTCGCAGCCCAGGCGGTCAGCCAGGACGCCCTCGTCGGCTTCTGTGGCCTGCAGCACTACTGCAGCGCAGCCGTCACCAAACAATACCGCCACCCCACGGTCGTGCCAGTCCATCAGCGGCGAGATCAATTCACCGCCGATGACCAGGGCCGTGCGGATCGTCCCCGCGCGGATCATGCCGCTGGCGGTGGTCAGGCCATAGAGAAAACTCGTGCACGCGGTGTTGACGTCCATGGCACCGGCATTCAGTGCGCCGAGCCTTTTCTGCAGGCCGGATGCCATGTTGGGCACCTGTTCATCCATGCTGCAGGTGCCAAAGACGATGAGGTCGACGTCATTGGCGCTGAGGCCGGCGCAGGCCAGCGCGCGGGAGGAGGCTACGTAGGCGAGTTCACCCAGCGGCACGTGGGAAATGCGCCGTTCGGCAATCCCGGTGCGGGAACGAATCCACTCGTCATCTGTCTCGAGGAAGGTGCCGAGATCGGAGTTGGTCAGGATGGCTGGAGGCATGCACTTGCCCCAGCCCGTGATGGTGGCCTTGATCATCGTGGCATTATAGAGGCGGCTCATCCAGGAGAAAGGAACTTCCCGTGATACGAGTGTTTGCCCTTTGTCTTACCGCGCTCTCAGGTTTGGCTGCGCCCACTCTCCCGGCCCTGGCCTCGGACGAGACCCTCGCGCAGGTGGTGGCCGGCGATTGGCGCAAGGCCGAGGACCGCGTGCGTGATCCGGACCGCCACCCCGTCGAGTCACTGGCCTTCTGGGGGCTCACGCCGGGCATGGCCATCCTGGAGGTGCAGCCGGGAGGTGGCTGGTGGACGGATATCCTGGCCCCTTACGCGGCGCGAACCGGTGGCAGCTACGCAGCGACCGGCCCGGACCTTGGGGATCCGGAACTCTCCGAGCGCGCAAAACAGGGCCGGGCCAGGCTGGAGCAGAAACTTGCCAACGCCGAGCTTTATGGCCGGACGTCAGTGGTGAACTGGGGGCCCAAGGCAAGCCCGCCGCCGGAAGGAACTTTCGACTTTGCCCTGGTCTCCCGTTCGCTGCATGGCTGGATGCGTACGGAGGGGGCGGTAGATCACTATCTGGGCATGATTTTCACCGGCCTTAAGCCCGGGGGCATCCTTGCCATCGAGCAGCATCGGGCCAATCCCGGTGCGGCGGAGAAGTCCTTCCAGGATGGCTACGTGGAAGAGGCTGCGGTGATTGCCGCAGTCGAAAAGGCCGGCTTCCGCCTGGCTGATCGCTCGGAGGTGAATGCCAATCCGAAGGACACCAAAGATCATCCGTTCGGTGTCTGGACCCTGCCACCGACACGGATCAGCGTGCCCTACGGTTCAGGCCGGGAGCCAGATCCGGACTTCGACCATGCGCCCTACGACGCGATTGGGGAGTCCGATCGAATGACCCTGAAGTTTCTGAAGCCCGCCGACTGAGTCTGCGGGAGACTTCGGCTACCATGGGAGGGCGATGACCAAGACTTCGGTGCTGGTGGTAGATGATCACCCCGTGGTCCGGGACGGTCTCTGCTTTCTGCTGGAGAGCCAGTCGGATTTCCGGGTGGTCGGTGAGGTGGCGATGGCCGCGGAAGTCTCCGCGGCGGTGGAGCGCTTCAATCCGGACGTGTTGTTGCTTGATCTCAACCTGCAGGGGCGCGATCAATTCGACCTGGTTCGGCAGGTCAGCGACCGCTTTCCGGACTTGCGCATCCTGGTGCTGTCTATGCATTCCGAGGAGGTCTATGCCTCTCGTATGCTCAATATGGGTGCCGACGGCTATGTCATGAAGCAGGAGGAGCCCACGGTCTTCCTGCGCGCCCTGCGTACCGTGGCCAAGGGCGGCAGTTACCTGAGTGATGCCGTCAAAGCGCAACGGGAGCTGGCCGGCGATAACACCGTCCGCCTGACGGCGCGCGAGATGGAGGTGCTGCAGCTCATCGGCCAGGGGCTGGAGACCAGTGAAATCGCGGCGAAGCTTGGGATGCGGTTCAAGACGGTGGAAACCCATCGGCGCAACATGCGGGACAAGCTCGGCCTCTCATCTCCGGTCGAACTCGTTCGCTATGCGGTCAGTTGGTCTTCCGACCCAGCGGACGCCAACTGATGGCCACCGGTAAGGCCAGCCAGGATCGCGACCTCACCGCCGTCCATGACCTCGCGCTGGACGCGGTGCTCGAGTTCGAGCCCATGGCGGTTTGGCGATGGGACGCCTCCAGCGACGAGCTGGAGCAGGTTTATCGGCCGAGAAACCCGCTGTTTCCCGACGACGGTGACTTCACCATGGCGCGCTGGCTGGAGCGACTGCTCTCACCGCCTCCAGAGGAGATCCGTCGAGCCCTGGCTTCCGTCATCGAGACCGGCGAGCCGATGATGATCGAGACCCAGGTGCTGGATGCAGCAGGAAACCTGCGAGTGCTGTATTCGTCTCTGGCCAGGGATGAACATGTCTCGAGGCGCGGACCGGGAGTCCTCGGCGTCACCCGTGATCTCTCTGCGCAGCGACAGCTCGAACGAGATAAATCCGGAGCTGACCTGCAATTGAAGGCGTCCATCGATGCAGCGCCCTACGGGGTGGGGATCGTCGAGGCCAATTTCAATGTGCGGGTGCTCAACCGGGCCGGCGCGCAATTACTCGGGTCAGAGGATCCGGGCGAGTTCGTTGGGCGGGATGCTCGACTCGGCCTCCGACCCGCGATCGTCCCCGAGTACGAAGCCCATTTCCGCAGGGTTCTGGCAGGTGCTACAGAGTCAATTGAGCTCAAGGCGGATGCAGGGCGCTGGCTGGAGGTCACTGCCTCGCCTCTCCCGGGGCAGGACGGAAGGCCGCAGGCGGTCTTCTCCATCTTCCGAGATCTGTCCGATCGCAGGGGCCTCGCGGAGCAGGTCATCGCGGCGACGGGGCGCGAACAGTCGCGGATTGCCCGTGACCTGCATGATGGCATTGGCCAGGAATTGGCGGGTATTGCCCTGACCCTCGAAGGCCTTCGAGCCCGCCCCCCAGAAGACCCGGCACTCCTGCGACAGGACCTCGCCGATGTGCTGGCCATGGTGCGCAGCACCATGGGTGAACTGCGTGCCATTGCCGCCGGCTTGTCGCCCGTCGCACCGGAGCGTGGCGGCCTTGCGGGTGCATCGCGCTTGATGCTCGATCGTCTTGCGGGTCAGGACAGCATCACCCTCGACTATTCCATCCGCCTGAAGGCGGAACCCCCCGCGGAGGTGGCAGGCGAATTATTCAGGATCCTGCAGGAGGCGGTTGCGAACGCCATTCATCACTCAGGGGGATCACGCATTGACGTCGAGTTGACGGGTGACGAGCGGCGAGTGCGCCTGGCCGTGACCGACAATGGGGTGGGTTGGCTGCCCGACGCAGCGCAGTCGGGTGGGATGGGGCTGAAGGTGATGCGCTACCGCTCCCAGCTCATTGGCGCGTCCCTGCGGCTGGGCCCTGCAACGCCCAGTGGGACCGCGCTCTCGGTGACCTGGTCCGCCGTAGACAATCGGATCCTGGCGTGAACACGCAGCAGCCATCGGGGCACAGGGTCCTCGTGGTGGACGATCACCCCATCGTTCGCCAGGGCCTGCGGCGCCTGATCAATGCGCAGGACGGCCTCGTGGTCTGTGGTGAGGTCGCGACGCCACGCGAGGCGCGGCAGGCGGTCAAGTTGCTGGACCCCCATGCCGTCATCGTCGACTTGTCCTTGTCGGAGGGTGATGGCATCGGGCTCGTTCGGGACTTGCAGGCCCATCATCCAGCGCTGCCCCTGATTGTGTTGTCCATGCACGATGAGTCGGTGTACGCGCCGCGCCTCCTGGCCATGGGTGCGAGCGCCTACGTGGCCAAGGATGCTGCCGGGGATCGGCTCATCCAGGTCCTGCTCGACATCCTGGCCAATGCTGGCCCAGCCAGCCGGCCCTCCGGTCAACCCGAGCCATCGACTGCCGGCCCGACCTTGCAGGAGCTTTCTGGCAGGGAGTTGCAGGTGCTCCAGCTGATTGGCCAGGGCTATTCATCGAAGAAAATGGCCGAGCTCCTTCACCTGAGCATCAAGACGGTAGAGGCTCACCGCCAGCGTATCAAGCGCAAGCTGGCGCTGCGCAGCAATGCGCAGCTGGTTCAGTTCGCCGTCACGCAAGCAGACCGGCCCTGAGGGAGTCGTGACACCGCCTGGGCTTGCCAGCCACCTGGGAGAAAGGCTGCTGGATTGGTTTGATCGAGATGGCCGCCATGACCTCCCCTGGCAGGTGGATCCCACTCCCTATCGGGTCTGGGTCTCCGAGATCATGCTGCAGCAGACCCAGGTATCCACCGTCATCCCCTTCTATGGACGGTTCATGGCGAGATTCCCGAGCTTACGCTCGCTTGCCGACGGCCCACTCGACGAGGTGCTGCATCTTTGGTCAGGGCTTGGCTATTACGCGCGCGCCCGCAACCTGCATCGTGCTGCGCAGGCGGTGGTCGCCGAACACGGAGATTCTTTCCCCGAGGACGTCGCGGCACTTCAGGCCCTGCCTGGTATCGGCCGCTCAACCGCTGGCGCCATCCTTGCCCTGTCGTGCGGGCAGCGTCATGCGATCCTCGATGGCAATGTCCGTCGCGTGTTGGCACGCTGCTTCGGCGTAGAGGGCTGGCCCGGGGAGCGCGCAGTGGAGTCCAGGTTATGGACCATTGCCGAGGACTGTACGCCCCATCAACGCGTCGGTGCCTATACCCAGGCCATCATGGACCTCGGGGCAACCGTCTGCACCAGGAGCAGGCCTGCCTGCGAGAGGTGTCCTCTCCGGGAGGGCTGCGTGGCACACGCCAGCGGGCGCCAGTCGGAGCTGCCATCGCCGCGTCCCAGGCGGACCCGACGCTTGCGGCATACCATCATGTTGATGCTCCAGGCCCCGGAGGGAGCTGTCTGGTTGGAAACCCGGCCCCAGCGCGGACTATGGGGTGGCTTGCATGGCCTGCCCGAGTTCGACTCCATGGAGGGCGTGAAAGCGTGGCTCTCTGCCGCCGGCGTGGCCGCAGTCGAGGCGCCCGAGCAGCTCGCCATCCTCAGGCATGCGTTCACTCATTTCGATCTCGACATCCTGCCCGTACGTCTGAGGCTTGAGGCTGTTCCTGATCGCGTGGCTGACTCGGAAGGGCTCTGGTATAACACCCGGCAGCCTGCCCGTGTCGGGCTGGCTGCACCGGTGACCGAATTGTTACGGCGCCTCGAAGCACAGGACATCCCATGAATCGCACCGTTAATTGCGTGATCCTCAAGCGTGAGGCCGAAGGACTGAAGCGAGTGCCCTGGCCAGGGGAGCTGGGTCAGCGGATTTACGACAGTGTGTCGCAGGAAGCCTGGCAGCGGTGGCTGGAGCACCAGACCATGCTGATCAACGAGTACCGCCTCAATGCACTGGATCCCAAGGCGCGGACCTTCCTGACCGGAGAGATGGAAAAGTTTTTCTTCGGTGGAGGGTCCAGTAAGCCCAAGGAATTCAGCAAGCCGGACTAAGTGACTCAGCTTCCGCGCATGGTCAGGCGCAGCAGGCCGCGTCCATCGTCGACCGAATAGGCTGAGTTCGTGAGCAGGTTCCTCACCAGCGTACGGCTCAGCTCGTCGCCTTCATCGCTCCCTTCAAGCGGGTTCCCGAGAGTGGGCTCCAGGCTTGCCTGTACCGCAATGGCGCCGGTCGCCTCGGAGTAGTCAATGCTGAGTGAGGCGGTGCCGGAGCCCTGCAGCGAGGGCCGTGCGAGCTGCAGGAGTTCCTCAGCCAGGAGTTGTAAGTCATGGCGGGCCTGACGAGGTATGACGTGCTTCTCGCAGAAGGTGTCGATGCCGCCGTGTATGGCGTACAAGTCGAAATCCGGTGAATTTACGCTGCAGCGATAGCTGCGGATTCTCTGGATGAAAGCGCGGGTCTTTTCGCGCTGCGGATTGTCGAAAATCTGTGCCGGCGGGCCTTCCTCATAAATAAGACCCTCGTCCATGTAGAAGATCCGGTTGGACACGTCGCGGGCAAAATCCATTTCGTGAGTCACGATGGCCATGGTCATGCCCTCGCCTGCAAGGCGACGGATCACCGCAAGGACTTCGCTGATCATGGTTGGGTCAAGCGCAGAAGTAGGCTCATCAAAGAGCAGTATTTCAGGGTCCATGGCCAGGCAGCGGGCAATGGCGACACGCTGCTTCTGCCCGCCCGAGAGCTCATCTGGAAAGTGGTGGGCCTTCTCGCCAAGCCCCACCAGCCTGAGCAGCTCCATCCCCTTTTCTTCTGCGTCCTTGGGGGCCATGCCCCGGAGCTTGATCGGTGCCAGGGTGAGGTTTTCCAGCGCC
>JAURMS010000069.1 GCA_030830595.1 Gammaproteobacteria bacterium
CGAGCGCCACATCGGCAATCGCCCGGTCGGCAATGCCCGTGACGTGGGGCATGGTGGCAAAGCCATGGATCATGCCCAGGTAGCGCCTCGAAACCACGGCCACCCCTGCCGCTCGCAAGCGGTCCGCGTATTCCTCGCCCTGGTCGCGCAGCACATCGTACTCGGCGGTGATGACCGTAGCGGGTGGCATGCCCTGGAGGTTCGCGGTGCGCACTGGCGAGGCCAGGGGGTCGTCGCCATGGCTGGGGTGCTCCAGGAAACACTCCCAGAACCACTCCATCACGGAACGGGACAGCATGTAGCCGCTGGCATAGTCGATCATGGATGGCCGATTGCAGACCGCGTCGGTCACCGGATACAGAAGCGCCTGGTGGCGGATCGCCGGCCCCTTGCGGTCGCGGGCAAGCAGGGCGGTTGCGATGGCAAGAGAGCCCCCCGCACTGTCACCACAGACTGCAATCCGGGTGGGGTCCAACCCTAACCCTGCACCCTCCTTGGCCACGAACTCCAAGGCGGTATAGCAGTCCTCCACCGGGCCCGGGAAACGGGTCTCCGGGGCCAATCGGTAGTCCACTGAGACCACGGCACACCCGGAGGCCAGGGCCAATCCGCGACAAATCAGGTCATGGCTGTCGAGGTCGCACAGCACGAAACCGCCGCCATGGAAAAACAGGATCACCGGCGCCGGGCGGGTGGCCGTGGGATGGTAGAGGCGCAGCCCGATCTCTCCGTCGGGGCCGGCACAGGTCAGGTTACGCACTTCATGAACGGCAGGAGCGGGGAGGTCGGGCCGGGTCGCCTTGGCGAACTCGCGCATCATGGGGGGAGTCACCCCCTCAGGTGGGCGGCCGAACTGCATTTCCGGGCTTTCAAGCAGGGCCTTGAAAACGGGGTCGAGAGCCATCGGTCGCCTCCTTACATTGGGGGGGGGGTGGACCACGGGAGCATAGCAGATCACCCCTTATGGCCCTGAAAACCATGGCAAAATAGGACATGGACAGCGCGGTGCGGTCGGTCGTCGCCAAGCAACGCATCACCGAGGTGCTGCATTGCTACTGCCGGGGCATCGATCGTCGCGACCCAGCGCTCCTAAGCGACTGTTTTCACGAAGATTCTGTGCATGATCAAGGGGGGTTCCGGGGGCCTTCCCGGGATTTCTGCGCCCTCGCACTGGAGCGCGTGGCGTCCCTGCCAGTGACCCACCATCAACTCGGCAGTGTGCTGGTCGAACTGGCTGGCGATTCGGCCACCAGCGAGGCCTACTTCACCGCCTTCCACCGGATTCCAGCCGAGGGGCCGGGGCTGGGACTGTTCGTTCCCAATGGCACCGAGCGCAACCTTATCGTGGGCGGCCGCTATCTGGACCTTTGGGAGCAAAGGGATGGAGACTGGCGGATCGTCAGGCGCCAGGGTGTATACGACTGGCAAAGACAGGAGGCCTGCGGGTGAGGGTGGCAGCCGAACATGTCCTACCAACCATTCCGGCGTTGAGTGGTATTTGTGTCTGAGGACAGTGACGAGGCGTTGGTGCAACGTTGCCGGCGTGGTGACCGTCGGGCCTTCGAGGCCCTGGTGGTTCGCTACCAACGGCCGGTCTACAACGCCGCGCTGCGCATGTTGCGGAATCCAGAGGATGCGCGGGATGTTGCCCAGGTTACTTTCCTCAAGGCTTATGAGCGTCTGGGTGACTTCAACCCACAGTTCAGGTTTTACAGTTGGCTCTACCGGATTGCCCTTAATGAATCGATCAACCACGGCAAGCGTCGGCGCTCCCACGAAGAACTCAGCGGGAACGAGCGCGATGCAGCGAACGGTCCGGAGCAAGCCCTTGGCCTTGCCCAGCTTGATGACGCCCTGCAGGAGGCCATCATGAGCCTGAGCGAAGACAACCGTACCTTGATTGTCCTGCATTACGTGCTGGGCTCCAGCTATGAGGACATGGCGGTTACCCTCGACATTCCGGCGAAAACCGTCAAATCGCGCCTGTTCAGCGCGCGCCAGAAGCTGAAGGACAGTCCGCTCCTGGCCGCCTGGCTGGAGCGAGCATGAGCGAGGACCGCATGGACGAAGCCGAGGGAACGCTCCCGGAATCTGCAGAAGACAGCCACCGGCTGCGCGCCCTTGAGGACGCGCTGGCCAACCTGACCCAGCACGAGGCCCCGCCGGGACTGCTCGCCGACGTGATGGCAGCCCTGCCGCCGGCAGCGGCGGCAACCGCTCACCCCGTCCGCAGGGCCGCGTGGCGGGAGCCGCGCTGGCAACTCACCGCGCTGGCAGCAGGGCTCGGCGTGCTGGCGATCAGTCTGGTCCTCGACCAGCAGGTGGGCACGGACCCAGCAGCGGAAGACCTTGCCGGTACGCTGATGACGGCTCGCCCGGGCACCGGCGAGGTGGGCAACAGTGCGCTAAGGCTGTCCCTGGAGTCCCTGCAAGGATCAATCTCGGCCGACAACGCCGGGGAATCGCTGCGACTGCAGCTTGATCTCGAGGTCGGCGAGGAAGTCGAGTTGGTCTTCAGCCAGGGCAGCGAAATCATGCGCCGCACGCTCACCCCTGGCTCGGTTCGGGAGTTCCTGACCCTTCCCGGCCACCCGGACTCGAGCGTCAGGATCACGGTAGTCAGGTCGGGAACACCGGTCGGGGAATACCTCCTGGACCGCGAGGTGCCCTGGTAGCCACAAAAAAACCGCCGGGACTCGCCAACTTTTGGGGAAATGACCGGTATTTGTTACAGTTCATTCATCTACAGGGCCAAAAGAAGGCCGCGGGAGAGCGACATGTCTGAAGCGAATGTGAAGAAAGCCGCACTGATCGGCATCGGCTCCGTTGTGGTGGTGGCGGTGGTGGCCTTCGCCAGTTTTCAAGGGGGCAAATCGGGCGTGGAAGAAGCGGCCGGCACCATCATGGCCGCGCAACGGCATCGGGCGGACACCACCCAGCAGCCCGCGGAGGGCAGCAAGGAGGCTGCAGACACCACAGGGCAGAAGGCCAGCGACGGGTCGAATGCTGGAGCGGCGGCCAATGCTGCGAATGCAGCCAATGCTGCAAATGCTGCCAATGCTGCGAATGCAGCCAATGCAGCCAATGCTGCCAATGCTGCCAATGCTGCCAATGCTGCGAATGCTGCCAATGCTGCCAATGCTGCGAATGCTGCCAATGCTGCGAATGCTGCGAATGCAGCCAACGCCGCTAATGCAGCCAACGCCGCGAACCGTTAGAGAACCTTCAGGGAGAGCAGCCACTCCGTTTGACCCAGGCCGCGGCCCCCCAGGCCGCGGGCAACCCCGAAGGACAGCGTCATCGGCAGCCGATGCAGAACGCTCCACTGGACATCAAACTGAACACCTACATTCCCTGCCGAGGTCCGATAACGGCCCTCGGCAGGATCCAGCATCAGGGCGCTGGCAAAAACTGAACTGCGCAGCCAGGATGGGTAAAGGCCCGGTGCCCCGAGATTCTCGAATCGAAGCGGCGGCAGGTTGATTTCGACCGTAGACTTGACGAACGACTGGCCGCCCAGGGCATTCAAGTCAAACCCCGGCATGGCAAGCAGGTCCCGGTAACGCTTCACCTCACCATTGTCGACGTAGTTGTTCCCGAAACCACCAAGATAGAGGTTGGCGAGCGGATTGCTGCGGTCTCCGTTGCGCACGCCGGCCCCGTTTCTCAACCATAGCGACGTGTGACTCCAGGGGAGTTGGACACCGAGATCAAGACGCCCGGTCAGGCCAAGGGTCAACTCGCCGTCCGCCAGGCTGCCCTGCCCGGCAACGCTCCACAGGTACCCCTTCTCGTCGTCGACCGCGCCTACCGAGCGCCTCGGATGGCGGGACACCATTTCGAGCCCTGCGGCGGTCAAGCGCTCGGGGGACTGCACGTTCTGGAAATCGGGCAGCACGTCGAGGCCACCATAATGGGCGAGATGACCCAAAAGGTAGACCGTTCGCGGAGGCTCGAACACCGTCGGACGCTCATAATCCACGCGCAGGCTGTAACCTTCACGGGCTCGCTCTGTGGGCCCGAAAAGATCGTAGAAATCTCCTGCGTTGTACTTGCCGGTAACCTTCCACATACCGTGCCGCAATTGCCCCATGAGGTGGAGCCTTTCATCGGACGGAAGATCCTGGCCGGTGGAGTAGCTGGCCGAGATCAGGGCGTAGTCGAACCCTACTGGATCACTGAAGCGCGCATGAACGCCTCCCGCCCACTCACCCTTGTACCCCTCGATCGACGGATAGATAGCCTCGAGCCCCAACTCAGCCAGCGGCCGGTAAGCTCCCAGTTTTTCTGGCGAAGGATTGGTCGAGCGCAAGGCTGGCAAGTCCACCTGCCATTCGGTGAGGACGGGATATTTTTCGACCAGGCGTGCACCCAGGAACTCGATGGCCGAGACGTCCTGGTAGGTTTTCCTGGGAATCTCGCTCGGAATAAAACCGGTCGCCGTGTACCGGAAGGCCAGCAGGCGGTCATCGCCTACCGGGACCGGACGAAAGTAGCCTACCTCGGCGTTACTCATGGCCTCGATGTCCCCGCTCTCGATATCGAAACGAAAGATGTTCGAGACCCCGGTGTAGAAAGAACTGCCGAACAGGTAACGACCGTCCTCGGAAAACACGAAGCTCTCGGGCACGGCGACCCCCGAGTCGAACTCACGCAATGGGGTGGCGTCTCCGGCCAATAAGGCTTCACGCCGCAACACCCGAACAACCATTCGCTGTGCGCCGCTGGTGGGATCAGGGCCGGCCACGGACATCGACAACAGACTGCCGTCCGGGCTCACATCAAGGTCGAAAGCGGACTCGCCATACGGAAACACGTGGACTTGGCGCCACTCGGTGAAGGGGGCCGGCAGGTTAACCAGCATGACGAATCCGTTGTTGTACCGCAGGCCCCACAGGGAACCGTCACTGCGATCGAAGGCCAGGTCACCGATCCGCGCTGACTTGAGCAATTGCCGCGGCGCACCCGTGGCCAGGTCGAGGGACATCAGGGTCCTGAAATTGCCGTTGTCCACGGTGTAGTACAGTAGGTTGCCGCCTGGATCATAGGCCAGGGACGTCACCCTGTTGGGGATCGCACCGGTGACCTCAGCGAGCTCGCGGACCTCAGCCGTC
>JAURMS010000070.1 GCA_030830595.1 Gammaproteobacteria bacterium
ACCCTTCACCGCATCAGCCATCCTGGTGGAGCGCCACAGTCCTACTCCGCGCATCAGGTGGACGCCAATTCACCTACATGCACCGGGCTGCCGCGCGGCGATTTCATCTATTCGAAAGACACCATCGGGGTGACGGAGGGCGGGAGCAGCGGAGCGCCGGTGCTCAACGGTTCCGGGGAAGTGGTGGGCCAGCTTTATGGAGGCTGCGGATACGACATCAATAACACCTGCAACGTCGATGCCAATTGGACTGTGGACGGAGCTTTTTCGGCTTATTTCAGCCAGGTCAGCCAGTACCTCGACCCTCAGCCGAGCAATTGCACGCCCTCCACAGAGATTTGCGATGGGCTGGACAATAACTGTGACGGCCAGATCGACGAGGGCGATGTCTGTGGAGGGGGCAATGGGCTGCCCACGGGCTCCGCCTGCAACGTCAACAGCGATTGCGCCTCCAATAGCTGCAAGGGCAAGCCGGGCGCCAAGGTCTGCAAGTAAACGTCAGGCGTCGCCCGTGACTCGCGCCCTCAGCCGGCCACGGGCGAGCCTGACCTCGATGTCGGACCCCACCGGGGCCTTGGCCGGATCGGTGACCACCGACGGGCCTGGGCCGGTCGTAACGATGGCGTAGCCGCGCTCGAGGGTGGCCAGGGGGCTCACACCGTTCAGGGCCCGGGCCAGTTCGGCCACCTTGTCCCGTCGCCTGTTCAAGAGGTGCTGGAGGGTCGGTGCCAGTCGGGCCTCGACCAGCAACAAACGCTGCTGCACCCCGGCAAGTTGCGATCGTGGGGAGTGGGCAGCGAGTTCGGCCCGCCTGACCGCCAGCTGCTGGGCCCGGATGTCGAGTCCGGATCGTATGGCGTCGGTGAGGCGCATCTGGAGTTCGTCCAGCGACTGGATCTTCTGCTCCACCAGGACGGCCGGGTGCAGCTGGCGCAGGCGCTTGTCGTACCAGGCCAGGTCCTCGCGCAGCCGGTCCCTCAAACGCTGCCAGGCTTTTTCGAGGCGCGTTGTGGTACCCAGAACCTGCTGCAGCCAGTCGCAGGCATCGGGGGCCACCAGCTCTGCGGCGGCCGACGGGGTGGGTGCACGGACGTCTGCCACCAGGTCGGCAATGGTGATGTCGACTTCATGTCCCACTGCGGAGACCACTGGAATGGGGCAGGCGGCGATCGCCCGAGCCACCCGCTCCTCATTGAAGGCCCACAGGTCCTCCAGCGACCCGCCGCCCCGGCCCACGATCAGCACGTCGACCTCGGCCCGTCTCCCTGCGAGGTCGATGGCGGTGGCGATCTGTTCACCGGCCCCGTCTCCCTGCACGGGAACGGGGTAGACCACCACCGGGATCGCTGGAAAGCGCCGTCCCAGCACCTGCAGGATGTCCCGGATCGCGGCCCCCGTTGCAGAGGTGACCACGCCGATGGCGCTGGGCAAGGGGGGCAGGGGGCGCTTTCGAGTAGTCTCGAACAGTCCTTCGGCGGCCAGTTGACGCTTCAGGGCCTCGAAGCGGCGGCGAAGTTCCCCCTCACCGGCCGCCTCCAGGTGTTCGATGACCAGCTGGAATTCACCTCGCGGCTCGTAAAGTCCCACCCGGGCCCGAACCAACACCTGCATCCCATCCCTCGGCACCAGGTCCAGCCTGGCATTGCGCTGGCGAAACATGGCACAGCGGACCTGGGCGCCTTCGTCTTTCAGGGAAAAATACCAGTGGCCGGAGGCGGGCCTGGCCAGGTTGGAGAGTTCCCCTTCCAGCCAGATGGAGCCCAGGCTGCCCTCCAGCAGGCCGCGGACCTCTCGATTGAGCCGGGAGACCGAGTAGACCTCCCGGTCCTTGACCGGCAGCTTGGGAATCACGGTGTTGGACATCGGCCGATGATACAATGCGGCGCTTCATTCGGACCGCCCCGGGATCACCCCTCATGCGTATCGTCCAGGAAGCACTGACCTTCGACGACGTCCTGCTCGTACCCGCACGTTCCGACGTGCTACCGCGCGACGTCGACCTTTCCACCCAGCTCACCCGAAGCATCCGGCTCAACCTGCCGCTGGTTTCAGCGGCGATGGACACGGTTACCGAGGCGCGGCTGGCCATTGCGCTGGCTCAGGAGGGGGGCATCGGTATCGTTCACAAGAACCTTCCGGCGGCCGGCCAGGCCCGTGAGGTGGCCCGGGTCAAGAAGTATGAGAGCGGGGTCATCAAGGATCCCATCACCGTCCGGCCTGAGGCCACCATTCGCGAGGTGATCGAACTCACCCGCGCCAAGGGCATTTCCGGCCTGCCGGTGACCAGCGACGGTAACAAGGTGGTGGGCATCATCACCCATCGCGACATCCGCTTCGAGGACCAGTTGGACCTGCCGGTGGCACAGGTGATGACGCCGCTGGAACGGCTGGTCACCGTTGGTGAACATGCCTCCCGCGAGGAGGTCCTGCTGAAGCTGCACCGCCACCGCATCGAGAAGGTGCCGGTGGTGGATGAAGCGGGCGTGCTGAAGGGCATGATCACCGTCAAGGACATCCAGAAGGCCCGCGACTATCCACGTGCCTGCAAGGACGACCAGGGTCGCCTGCGCGTTGGCGCTGCGGTCGGCACCGGTGCGGACACCGCCGAGCGCGTGGCCGCCCTGGTGGAGGCGGGCGTCGATGTGGTGGTGGTCGACACCTCACATGGTCATTCGCGTGGCGTGCTGGACATGGTGGCGAAGATCAAGGGCGACTATCCAGCGCTGCAGGTGATTGGAGGCAACATCGTGACGGCCGAGGCGGCGCTCGATCTGGCTGCGGCCGGGGTGGATGGCGTGAAGGTCGGTATCGGTCCCGGCTCCATCTGCACCACCCGTATCGTGGCAGGCGTTGGCGTGCCTCAGGTGACGGCCGTGGCCAATGTTGCCGAGGCCCTCGCAAAGCAGGGCATCCCGCTCATCGCCGATGGTGGCGTGCGCTACTCGGGCGATATTGCCAAGGCCATCGCGGCAGGTGCCCACAGCATCATGATCGGCGGCCTGTTCGCCGGCACCGAGGAATCACCCGGCGAGGTGGAGTTGTACCAGGGCGCTTCCTATAAGTCCTACCGGGGCATGGGCTCACTGGGCGCGATGTCACAGCGGCACGGATCGAGCGATCGTTATTTCCAGGACGGCACCGACGAGCTCGAAAAACTGGTCCCGGAGGGTGTGGAAGGCCGCGTGCCCTACAAGGGCAGCCTGGTGGCCATCCTGCACCAGCTGACCGGGGGCCTGCGTGCGGCGATGGGCTACACGGGCAGCCGCAACATCGAGGAAATGCGCACCCGTCCCACCTTCGTGCGCATCACCGGCGCGGGCGTGCGCGAGAGTCACGTTCACGATGTGCGCATTACCAAGGAAGCACCCAACTATCGGGTGAGCTGAGGCGCCATGCAGCCCAGCACCAGTGACATCCATGCCGACCGGGTACTGATTCTCGATTTCGGCTCGCAGTACACCCAGCTGATCGCCCGTCGGGTTCGCGAACTCGGGGTGTATTGCGAGATCCATCCCTGGGACGCAAGCGAGGACGAGCTCCTCGCCTTCGGCGCACGGGGCTATATCCTCTCTGGCGGTCCGGAGTCCGTCACCCAGTCCGGGTCCCCCGCGGTCCCGCGTGCGGTGCTGGAGGCGGGCAAACCCATCCTGGGCATCTGCTACGGCATGCAGACCCTCGCTGCAAGCCTCGGCGGCAGGGTCGAGCCCGGCGAGGTGCATGAGTTCGGTTATGCCGAGGTGCGCGCCCGCGGACACTCGGCGCTGCTGAAGGACATCGAGGATCGGGTGAATGCCGAGGGGCATGGCCTGCTTGATGTCTGGATGAGCCACGGCGATCGGGTGGTTGAATTGCCAGCCGGCTTCAAGGTGATTGCCTCCACGGGCGATGTGCCCATCGCGGGCATGGCGGACGAGTCACGCGCCATCTACGCCCTGCAGTTTCATCCGGAAGTGACCCATACCCGCCAGGGCCAGCGTATTTACGAGCGTTTCCTGCACGGGGTATGTGGCCTTGGCTCGGCGTGGACGGCCGGAAATATCATTGACGATGCCATCGAGCGCGTTCGCGCTCAGGTGGGGACTGGGCGTGTCCTGCTGGGACTCTCCGGCGGGGTGGATTCCTCTGTCGTCGCCGCGCTGTTACATCGGGCGATCGGCGACCAGTTGACCTGCGTGTTCGTGGATCACGGCCTGCTGCGTCACCAGGAAGGCGACCAGGTGATGCAGGTGTTTGCCATGAACCTTGGCGTCAAGGTCATCCGGGTCAACGCGGCGGATCGCTTCTATGGCGAGCTTGCCGGGGTCGACGACCCGGAAGCCAAGCGCAAGGTCATCGGCCGCCTGTTCATTGAGGTGTTCGAGGAGGAGGCTGGACGCATACAGAACGTCGACTTCCTGGCCCAGGGCACCATCTACCCGGACGTGATCGAGTCAGCGGGTGCTAAAACCGGCAAGGCACACGTCATCAAGAGCCATCACAACGTGGGTGGGCTGCCGGAGCGCATGCGCATGCAACTGGTGGAACCGCTGCGCGAGCTCTTCAAGGACGAGGTGCGACGCATCGGCCTGGAGCTCGGGTTGCCGGCCGACATGATTCACCGCCATCCGTTTCCTGGCCCAGGCCTCGGTGTGCGAATCCTCGGCGAGGTGACGCGCCAGGCCGCCGACACCCTCCGGCTCGCAGATCACATCTTCATTGAGGAGTTGCGGCGGGCAGGATGGTACGAGAAGACCAGCCAGGCCTTTGCGGTCTTTCTGCCTGTCAAGAGCGTCGGGGTGACCGGTGACGGTCGCCGTCACGAACCGGTGATTGCGCTGCGTGCCGTGGAGACGATCGATTTCATGACGGCACGCTGGGCCCACCTGCCCTATGAGCTGCTGGACGTGTGCTCGCGGCGAATCGTCAATGAGGTGAAGGGCATATCCCGCGTGGTGTACGACGTGACCGGAAAACCGCCGGCGACCATTGAGTGGGAGTAGGATTTACGTAATAAATCCCAGTTTTTGACCTCCATCGCTTACATTACGCGCAATGAAAAGCCGCCAACGGCGCGACGCTGCGCCTCCTGAGTCCACAGACGCCAAGTCGATCGATGAGCTGTATGGCCTGGAGCCGATATTTGAACCTGGTGATACCTCCGATGTACCCACGAGGCTGGTCAGGCTGCAGTGTCCGTACTGCGGCGAGACCATCGACACCCTCATGGATTTGTCTTCAGGGTCGTTTCGCTACATCGAAGACTGTCAGGTGTGCTGTCAGCCGATTGAGATGACTGGCGAAGTGGATGCAGAGGGTGCCCTGATTGCCGTCTCTGCCGATCGAAGCTAGAAGCACGCTGGTCCAGGGATAAGTTTGATGCGGCGCGTGTCCAATGCTTTGAGCCCTAAAAAGCTGGTCCTCAGTAAGTGGACAGCCGTAGCCCCGCTGGGCAAGGACAAGCATTTCCTTGTGACCCGGGTCATCGAGCCAGTTCCTCCCGAAGGACCTATTGTGTCGGTGGAGATCGAGGCGGTTTTTTCGAGGCGCGTACAGGTGATTGCCTGGCGTCAGCTGACCGATCCCTCGCAATGGCGGAGGGGATGGGTGTGATGCATTGGCTCGTCCATGCCTGGAATCACCCTTTGCTGTATGGAGAACTGCAAAATGCCTGGCATGTACAAGACTCTGCTTTCTTCTGTCTTTTTGACGGCGCTCGCCAGCCCCATCTGCGCGGCCGACGCGCCGGCCACTGAGTTCCTTGCCAGCATCGCCGCCATGTGCGGCAACGCCTATGGCGGGCGCATCGTCGCTAATGAGCCCGTGCAGGCAGACGATGCGTTCGAGGGCAAGGCGCTGGTGATGCACGTGCGCACATGTGAGCCGGGGCGGGTGCTCGTGCCGTTTCATGTCGGCGACGACCACTCACGCACCTGGGTGCTCACCCTCCAAGTCGATCATCTGCGCCTGAAGCATGACCATCGTCACGAGGATGGCAGTGAGGACGAGCTCACTCAGTACGGGGGCGAGAGCACTACGCCTGGAACGGCCACTCGCCAGGAGTTTCCAGTAGATCAGTTCTCCAAAGACCTCTTCAATCGCACTGACCGTGCCGTCTCTACGCTGAATACCTGGGCGATGGAGGTGGTGCCGGGGCAGACGTTCACCTATGAACTGACGAGACCTTCTGGCCGGCTGTTTCGGGTGGAATTCGACCTGACGAAGACCGTGGATCTCCCGCCGGTGCCATGGGGATACGAATAGCCGAGAATTCGCCACGCGCGAGTTTTCGATTTGGCTAAATACCGGCAGCGTGCTCCGCATGCTGTAAAGCGCAGCCATCTTGATACCTGGGGCACGCACACTGTAATTCTTGGCAATCCTGTCAACATCCTCGAAGGCCATGGCGTCTAGCTTGAGCCGCGTGCGACGCTTGGCGAAATGGCGCAGCCCGCCAGCGTTCATCGGATGGGGCATCCGGGGGTATTGTGAGCAAGCCGAATTCTTCTGAAGTGTCCGCGCAAACCGCGGGCGGTGCCGCCTTTGGTCTCACCGTCACAGCCGGACTCAGCGCCATACTGGTCGGGTTGGGGTTGGCTCGCTTTGCCTTCTCACCGCTCCAGCCGGCCCTGGTGGGCGCGGGCTGGTTTTCTGCCCACGTGTCAGCCCTGCTGGCTTCGGCGAACCTGGTGGGTTATCTGGCGGGGTCCATGCTTGCAGCGCCGCTATCGCATCGCTTTGCGTCGACGCATCTACTTAGAGTGACGATGTTCCTGGTTGGATTGTCGTTCCTGGCCGGGTATTTTCAACACTATCCCCTCGCGTGGCACTTCGGCTGGCGTTTCATGTCCGGGCTGGGCGGGGGCATGATCATGGTCCTGGCAGGTCCCCTGGTGGTCAGCCAGGCCAAGCCAGAGCAACGTCCGCTGATCAGCCAGGTGGTCTTGCTGGGTATCAGCATGGGGATCGTCATGGCTGGCGCGCTGATGCCCATATTGCTCGGCAACGGGGTGCCAGCGACCTGGCTGGTCCTGGGTGGTGTCGCGCTGGCATTGACGGCCTGCACCTGGTTCATGTGGCCTCCCGCGCAAGTGACCGTCAAGAGCCGGGAGGGCGTGCAGGTGCGCTCCGGCCTGTTCAGCCTGCAGTACGCGCTCATGGCGGTGGGTGTCGTCCCGCAGATGGTGTTCCTGGTCGACTACATCGCGCGTGATCTTGGCCTGGGGGTCACCGCCGGGTCAGGCTTCTACCTGGTATATGGACTGGGTGCCTTCCTTGGCCCAGTGCTCTACGGGACTGCCCTGAGGCGTGCGTCGGTGAGGTTTATTCTCAGGCTCGCAATAGGTGTCCAGTTGGCAGCCGTCGTCCTCCTGATCATGACGATCAAGAGCGCGTCGCCGCACGTGCTCCTCGTGGCCTCCAGCGGCCTTGCGGGCTTGGGTATGCCAGGCCTTGTCGCGATTTTCCTGGCCCGGAGCCAGCAGATTGGAGGGGGAGATGCGCTCAAGGCTGGAGTGGTTTGGGGCCGGGCCATCACCGCGTTCTCCGTCGGGCAGGCGCTCTGCGGCTTTGCCACGGCCCACCTGATCGCCGTCTATGGCGAGCAGGGCCTCGGCTACCCGGTGCTATTCATCTGCAGTGCGGTTGCCCTGATCATGGCGCTGTTGGTTGATCTGCGGATCAGGGAATAGTTTTAAGGTGAATAAAAAGCAATTAAAACATATAAATAGTTACAGATCCTCAAGCATTTTATTATTTCTATAAAATACAAATAGAACCGAGTTCGGCGCCTTGGGCCACAGTCGTCACGGCCGGGGCCTGACCTACACGCCGCCCCAATTCGACATCAGGGAGACCTGGCTCGCCAAGAGTGAGGCACCTGCCATGCTTGACCTTTAGATGAGATTGACTCGCATTTGCATCACCGATACAGTGCAAATGACAATCATTCTTGTTTATGAGTCGAGGCGGTTTCAAGGATGGCCAGGTGTCTTCTCCCTTCATTGCCGGTCTGGGCGGCTGCGGCCATCGCCGCGAGCAACGCGTACGCAGTGGGCGCGGAAACGGCCGCGGAGGCTACATCCCCCGCGGTGGAGGCGCTGGAGGAGGTGATTTACGTCTACGGCACGCGTGAGCGCTACCGCGAGGAGGAGACGGGCTCGGCCACCCGCACGCCTACGCCTATCGAGCAACTGCCTCAGTCGGTCATTGTGGTCACTCGGGACGTCATCGATGATCAGGCCATGACCGGGTTGGGCGACCTGGTTCGCTATGTCCCGGGAGTCACGATGGGTCAGGGCGAAGGGCACCGGGACGCGCCGGTCTTCCGGGGCAACCTGACCACCTCCGACTTTTTCGTGGATGGCATGCGTGACGACCTGCAATACCTGAGGGATCTTTACAACGTCGAGCGGGTCGACGTGCTCAAGGGCGCCTCCGCCCTGGTGTTCGGGCGTGGGACGGGTGGCGGCGCGTTGAACCGTGTCACCAAACACGCCAACGGAGACCGGGTCCGGGGTTTGGACCTTCTGCTGGGCACGGACGGGCAGTCTCGCCTGGCGGCAGATCTCAGCGATCAAATGGGTGAGCGGCTCGCGGGCAGGGTAAACCTGGTGATTGAGGAGAGCGACTCCTACCGGGACGAGGTGGAGATCGCCCGTCACGGGATCTCGCCTGCCTTAAGTGTCGACCTCAGTGAGTCCACCCGGCTGGACCTGTTCGGCGAATATTTCTCTGATGAACGGGCCGTGGATCGTGGCGTGCCTTCGCTGGGAGGGCGTCCCTGGAAGGGCCCGACAGGCACATTTTTCGGCAATCCGTCGATCTCGGACAGTGACATCGAGGTGCTGACCGGTCGGGGTGTAGTGAGTCATGACCTCGGGCATGGACTTTCCCTGCGTGCGGCCCTGTCCTACGGCGACTACTCCAAGTTCTACGCCAACGTCTATGCGGGTGGCGCCGTGGATCCGGTGACAAGCAGCTCCCGGATTTCATCCTATCTCTCCGCCACCGATCGCCAGAACCTGTTGGCTCAGGCAGACCTCGTCTGGCAGGGCGCCTGGATGGGTGTTGACCATACCGTGTTGTTTGGCCTGGAGGCCGGGCGGCAGCGCAGCAGTAACCTGCGGATCAACACGGCCTCGGGCATCTTCTCACTCGACGATCGTGGCCGAGATTTCGTGCCGGATTTTTCCTTGCCCCCGGCGCTGGATAACGAGAACAACCTCGACCTGTTGGCCGTGTTGGTGCAGGACCAGATCGCGCTCACGCCAACCATGCATGCCGTGGTCGGCTTGCGCTGGGACCGCTTTGACCTCGACTTCGATGACCGACGTTCAGGGACCGCTGACTACACCCGCAGGGATGACTTTGTGTCCCCCCGCATGGGTCTGGTCTGGGAACCCCTGCCTGGGTGGTCGGTATATGGTGGCTGGAGCAAGGCGTTCCTGCCGCAGTCTGGTGAGCAGTTCAGTTCGCTGGATGCCACCCGGGCGGCGCTGGCTCCGGAGGAGTTCGAGAATGTCGAGGTCGGGCTGCGGTGGCAGCCATCGTCCGGTCTGCTGCTGTCTGCGGCCCTGTACAGGCTGGATCGCACCAATACCGTGGCACCGGGCGCGGTACCGGGCAGCACGGTGCTGACCGGCTCCCAGCGCTCCGAGGGTGTAGAAATCTCGTTGCAGGGTGAACTGCGCAAGGGCTGGCATGTCATCGGCGCGATGGCGGTTCAGGACGCCGAGATTACCTCTGCCACTACAGCGGCACCGGCCGGTCGTAAGGCGCCCCTGGTGCCGGAGTTCAGCGCATCGCTATGGAACCGCGTCCAGCTGAGTCCGAAGTTCGACCTTGCTCTGGGTATCGTGCATCAGGGTGAGCAGTTTGCCTCGATCACCAATGCGGTCCTGCTGCCGAGCTATACCCGCTTCGACGCGGCGCTGTTCTACTTCCTGAGCGACTACCTGGACGTGCAGCTGAACGTCGAGAACTTGACCGATCAGCGTTACTGGTTCACCGCCCACAACGACAATAACATTACGCCTGGATCAGGGATTTCCGCGAGACTCACGCTCTCCGCCCGTTTCTGATCGTCGGTACAGCAGGCGCCAGACGCCTTCCTCCCGAACCCAGACATGGAAGAAGTCT
>JAURMS010000071.1 GCA_030830595.1 Gammaproteobacteria bacterium
CCAACATATCCAACCAGGAACGTCCTGCCCTTTTTGAGTTCCGGTTTTGGCGGCACGACTTTGACACGCGCGAGATCGGGACCACTTCGAACAACGAACACCCGACTCTCGTCCATTCCTCCTCGTTCGATCGCAATTTTCTTGTACGACTCGTTAGTTGAGATTGTCACGTCCGCACACTTGAAGGTGAGCCTTTCGAGCCAGCAAACCAGGAAGTAAAAGAGGTCCTTCCTGCCAAATTTAGCCAAATAAAGCTCTGGATTAATATCGTGATGATCGAAGAGGAACCGCTTGCCAAAAACCTTGAAAACGAGGCTAACAAGGAAAATGGTGTCTGGCGGATTGCAGGCATGGATCACGTCAAAACCGCGACGCCGACTCACCCGGAAGGCCAGCACAAGTTGCCAAAAAAGCGCTGATAGATACTCGACTGCATAACCAAATGCCCCATTTCCCTCCCAGGCCATGGGATGTCTGAAAATATGAACCCCTTCAATGACCTCGAAAGAGGCCGGGCAATCCTTGCCTTTGGGACAGATCACATTTACTTCATATCCAGCAGCAACGAGGGTGCGGGCCTCCTGCCAGACTCTCCGATCAAACGGAACAGGCAGGTTTTCAACTACTATGAGAACCCGGCGTTTCTTACCAGGCAATGCCATCGTAGCGTCCTGCCAGGCTAACCTGCTTGGAGATTCTCGCGAGGTCTACCACGACCTGTCCTTCACGTATGTTCTCCAGAAGCCCAGCGAACTCAGGATCGTTGTTACCTACAACGATCGTCTCCGCATGGTCCAATACCTCTCTGACTGATGAGAGCATGATCCGAGAGATGTGGGGAATTCTGTTCAAAATGTAATCCCGGTTGGCCCCTACCAGCCGAGCGAGACTCACGTTTCGATCATATACCCTTAGATCGTAACCCTTACCCAGCAGTCGCTCGATGAGCTCGACGATTGGGCTTTCCCGGAGATCATCCGTGCCGGCCTTGAAGCTGAATCCAAGCACTCCAACCCGTTTCTGGCCTTTTTCAATGACCATCTGCAGCGCCCGTTCCAGATGCGCCTGGTTAGCCTGCATGACCGAACTAAGGAGCGGGAGCTCTAGATCAAGGGTTCGCGCACGATGGGTGAAAGCTCTTACATCCTTAGGCAGGCACGAGCCACCAAAGCTAAACCCGGGGCGAAGGTAGTATGGAGAAATATTCAACTTTTGGTCCTGACAGAAAATCTCCATCACGCCATGGCCATCAATACCCAGCGCCTTGCAAAACACGCCAATTTCATTTCCAAACACTACCTTGACGGCATGCCAGCAATTGTCAGCATACTTGACCATCTCGGCCGTTCTTATGTCGGTCCTTATAAGTGGTGCGGTCAAATTTGAATAGACGTCCGCCAGCATGTCACCGCTTACTTGATCCGTCTCTCCGATAACTGTCTTTGGGGGATGATAGAAGTCATCGACGGCAGAGCCCTCACGCAAAAACTCGGGGTTTGCGCAAACACCAAAATCGACGCCTGCGCGCTTACCAGAATACTCCTCAAGGGTGGCAATCACGACGTCATCGGTCGAACCCGGTAACACCGTGCTTCTCTGGACAACCACATGAAAACTCTTCTTATCCCGCAAGGCCACGCCAATTTCCTCGCAAACCTTGCGCACAAACCGTAAGTCGAGGCCTCCATTCATTTGGCTGGGAGTGCCAACACAGACAAAGCTCATGTCACTTTGGTGTACGGCTTCCGAGACATCTACGGATGCGCGGAGTTTTTTTTCGGCTACCGCGGCATGAACGATATCGCCAATTTTTGCCTCGATGATTGGTGACTTCCCTGAGTTTATGAGATTGATTTTTTCTTGATTCGGATCGACGCCGATTACTGTGTGGCCGTCCTGCGCGAGGCACCCAGCCGCCACCGTCCCAACGTATCCAAGACCGAAAACACTTATCCGCACGATTTCTCCCTTGCAGCGGCCACCAGGGACACAGCAGTTGCCTTTCGAAGTGGCTTAACCCAAGTGACGTTTTGGCAATATTTTTGTCTTATCTAGCTTATCAAAAAAACCAGGTCGTTCTTGGCTGCTGCCGCCTGACGCTGGCCTTTATTATGTCGCTTAGAGCACCCCCACTACGTTGATGAACGCACCCTGATGGTCGTAATTCAGGTCGGTGAGATCGTCCGAGAAGTCGGTGAAGTTATAGCCGATCCCGACCTTGAAACGCTCGCCGAACTGGCGTGACACGGCCAGCAGGAAGCCGGTCTTGGCCTGGTCGATGTCGGGCAGTTGCAGCGTGCGCGCCTCGGCAGTCACCTCATACAGCTTGCGGAAGCGCCAGTCGGCACGCAGCACCATGAGATGGGCCGTGTTGTCGAAGAACTCCCGGGCCTCGCGATCGATGCTCACCTGACCGAGGCGGTAGGCGTACTTGCCGCCCACCGTGATGTTGGCGGTGAAGTCGTAGCTCAGGTCCACCGCCGCCACGTGGCTCCTCTGCACGAACTCGGAGGCGATGCCCTGCAGGCTCAGCTGGTCGGTGGTCGGCACGTTATAGAAGTAGGTGTACTTGGCCAGCGCGTTCAAGCGGTCGTTGGCCACGGGCCGGTAGGCGTAGCCAATCACGGCCTCGGTGTAGCCGCCCTCGTAGAACGCCCCGCGTGAGCTGTCGCTGCTGGAATAGTTCAGCTTGCCGATCACCCGGCCATCGGGGTTGACCTGGTACTTGAAGTTGTTACGGAACAGCCAGGTGGTGCGCTTCTCCTGGCCAAGGTCCGGACGGGTCCGGTCGTCCATCCGGTACTCGATGGCGCTGGAGAGCTGCACGCTGTCGAAGCCGTAGCCCACCCTGACGCTACCGGCCATCCGGTCGGTCTCGGCACCGGTGTTGGAGTCCACCAGCGTGCCCACATCCGCAGTGAAGCCAAGGTTCAGGCGTTCACTGGCGACGAGGTTGACGCCTGCCGAGTGGGTCAGGCCGGAAAGCCCGCCGGTGTCCTGGTAGCGCTCCTCGAGGAACACGCTGGTGCTGTCGGAGACGCGGGTCTTCATGCCCGAGACCAGGCTGCCCTGCCGACCCGGCAGGCCGTTGTCGGTGCGCTCGTTTTCCAGCGCATAGTTCAGGTACAGGCTGGTCCGGTCGGAGTAGGCAAACTTGGTGCCCAGCCGTGCCCCGATGCCGAGGTCGCCTTCGGAGAGCTCGCCGTCCAGGTTCAATCGATCATTGATCCGGTACTGGCCACCGAATCCAATTCGGTTGTTGTCCTCCCGATCACCGTCGGAGGCCAGCGTGCCCTGCAGGAATCCATAGGCCTGCCAGTCGCCGCCCGGGTTGTAGGTGGCCTGAATCACGGCATCGGTGCGATCGCCCTGCTGCTGGGTCAGCGGCACCTCGATCGAGTCATCCTCGCGCTGGTCGGTGCGCAGGCCCGCCTCGAGGTTCCAGTACTCACCGAGGCGATAGCCCAGGTTGAGCTCCAGCGAGGTGCTGGTCAGGCCGCCGGCCTGCACGCGCCGATGACCCTTGCCCGCCAGCGTGAGGCCCCAGCCCACGGGCATCCGGATGGTGCCACCGTAGTACTGGGTGTCCCTGATCGAGGCCATGCCGGGCGCAGAGTAACCGGCCTCTACATCCTGAACGAAGAGCGTCACGCGGCCATCCCAATCGGTGAAAAAGTCCGCGAGGCTCATGCTGAAGTCCGCCCGGTAGGCCGCAGCACTGGCGTCGGCGAAGGCGAAGGTGTCGAAGCCGCTGAAGCCGAAGCCCCCGTCGTTGGAACTGAGCGCGCCGGACACCAGTCCCTCGCTGCTGCCGCCCTGGAACTTCACCCAGGAGTCGGCACTGACCCGCACCGTCAGGTCGGCACCGATCAGGCTGTTGTTCATGCCGCCATCGTCGGCACTGCTGGCCGTCAGGCCCACCTTCACGCGGTCGTTGATCCAGTACTGGCCCTGCCCGCCGAAGGCCACGGCGTCGAGCTCATCGAAACCCGGGGTGTACTCGTAGCGCACCACCAGCCAGGCCTCATCGCCGCTCAGGCCACTGGAGCGCACCAGCATGTTGTCGCTGGCGGTCGAGGACAGCGGCTCGGCCAGGAGGATCCGCCCCTGCAGGTAGTCGACGTCGTAGTCGATCACCGGCCGGAGGTTCACCACGCCGGTGACCACTCCAGAATCCTTGTCGCGCAACTCGATGCGCACCCGCTCGGAGCCCGTCAGCAGGTCTTGGTTGCGCAGGTAGTACAGCGAACCGCCGGTGCCACGGAACTGTTCGTAGCTCGGCAGCGTGCCGGGCTCGGCCGCGAAACCATCCACGACCAGGCGCTGCTCGCCAAAGCCGGTCTGGGCATCGGATTGATAATGGGCGGTGACGCCATACAGGCCGCGGTCCACCTGCGCCAGCTCGTTGGCCATGTAGCTGGCCTTGAAGTTGCCCCACAGCGCGTAGTTATTGTCGCGGCTGAGCTTCATGTAGAGCTTGCCGAGCGTGGGCGCCATTTCCTCGACCACGCTGTCATCGCCGAAGGTCGGATAGTGGTTGTCCGGGTCAATGCGGCGGAACAGCGACTCGGGCGACTTGTCCAGGAAGTTACTGAACAGCTCGTCGAGAGGGCCCTCGCGAGTATCGGCGCTCGCGGTCAGTTTCCACTGGTTGGCGAACTCACCATCCAGGAAGAAGGCGAAGCGCCCATCCATGTCGGAGTCGATCGGGGTCGGCGCATTCTCGCCCTGCAGCAGCTTGACCGGGCCATTGCTGGTGTTCTGCGAGAAGGTGACATCGGCCATGCCCACGTAGAACCAGTCGCGCTGCTCGAACTTGAAGTCGCGCAGGTAGAGCTGGCCATTGCCCTTGTTGTCGAGCACCGCCACCTCGACGGTGTGGGCCCCATCAGGCAGGATCTCCTCGGCCACGAAGCGGCCCTCGGCATCGACCGGAACCTCGCGCCCGGCTACCCAGACACCGTAGCCTGCGGGCACCTTGCTGCCGCGCACGCTGACCGTGCCGTCGCCGAACTCAATATCCTGCCTCGCCAGTTCGCTTTCGCCGTATGCCGCCAGCAAGGCGTTGGGTTCAACGGGCGCGTCCGCCGCTGGGGGCTGGCCGCTGTGCAGCCACAGCGACTGAGCTCGTGTCTCGTCGTACCTGCCGCGGGCACCGTAAGCGCGCAGCACGAATTTCAGCTCGCGGGTCGGGCGATCCAGCTTATCCATGGTGGGCTGCCAGCGACCGGCACCCGCCTGGTCGAGCGCCACGACCGCCAGCGGCACATCCTCGAGCGACTGCTCGAGTTCAAAAACCCTGACCTCGGCGCGCTCGAGGAAGCTGCCGTAATTCGAGTACATCCTGAACCCGACAGGCTCCCCGATCGCGGCAGAGGTCGGATGGGCCGCCACGGCGAGGCGCGGCTGGGCGCGCAGGTTGTCGAAGCTGAACTGGATGTCGGCATCGTCGAAGGCCACGTCGGTGCAGCGCTGGATGTCGGCCGAACTGCGGTTCGGGTCGTCCACCGGCTTGCCGTCAACCGTGATGCGCATGAGGTTCAGCGCGAAGGGGTTCTTTGGCTCGATCTCGCGGGTGATGCGGATGATATCCACGCCGTCGAGGTCTCCATACTGCGCCGGCTCGTCGTAGACCACCTGTACGCGCACGAAGGACTCATCGCCCTGCACGAAGCCTTCCGCCACCACGTCATCGGCCTGCACGTAACCCCGGCCCTCGTACTCGGACGCGGCATCGGTCAATAGCGGATCGCGGGTGAGCGTCTCCATGGCCCGGCGGGCGCGCGCCGCGGACAGGCCGACGTCGTCGCCGTAGACCGCAGCCGTGCGGCGGTCGAGCCGCTCATTCAGCGTATAGCCCAGCACGCGCAGACGGGGATTGGCACGCTCGGCGACGTCGCCCAGCGCCCGCTTCAGGGTGGCGGCATAGCCTGCCGGGATCAACGGGCGACCTTCTTCCAGTTTCAGGTCGGCGATCGATCCCCAGGGCGGGTTGTAGACCCGGGTGACCATCTCGGGATTGCCATCGCCCGGGCACAGCTGGGGCTCGTCCGGCAACTGCTGCAGGGGATCGTCGTACCAGATCTCCACCTCCACGCGACGGTTGGCCGCGCGTCCGTCTGGCGTGGCGTTGGAGGCCAGGGGCAGGCTGCTGCCCTTGCCATCGCTCTCGACCATGGCCGGCGCGAGGCCAAGCGACTCCTGCACCGCCAGCGCCACACGCCGTGCGCGGGCCTTGGACAGCGCCAGGTGATCGCCGTAGATGCGCTCGTCTCGGCCGGCAAGCGGGACATCGTCGGTGTGGCCGATAAAGCGCACCACCACGTTCTGACGGCTGCCAACATTCTGGATGGCCCACTGAACCTGCTGAATGAACTCGGCCGTGGGAGCGGTTTGTTCGTCGAGGTAGGCAAGCGGCGAAACCACGTTGCGCAGCCGGGCCCGCTTAGAATGGCCGTCCTGGTAGCGCAGCTT
The DNA here is from genome assembly GCA_030830595.1 of Gammaproteobacteria bacterium. Classification (GTDB taxonomy): domain Bacteria; phylum Pseudomonadota; class Gammaproteobacteria; order Steroidobacterales; family Steroidobacteraceae; genus SG8-30. Next base: position 6,475 of record JAURMS010000071.1, read on the forward strand.
GCACAGGGTCTCCATGCGGCAGACCTTCACGCGGCGGATGTCATCGGTGACGACCACTTCGCGCTCCCGCAGGACGCTGCGCGGCTCGTCGTACCACACCTCCACCTC
>JAURMS010000072.1 GCA_030830595.1 Gammaproteobacteria bacterium
GTAGTGGGCGCTGTATGGCGGCCCTCCACCACCCGCAAGGCCGCAATCGAAGCGGTCTGCGAGGTGATCGAGAAGGCGATCGGCTGAGGCGTGATGGCGGCGCTAGGCCGCGACCACCCCACGAGGTGGCAGCTTCAGCCCATGGAGACCACGGTTCCAAGACCCTTCGCGCTGGCGCGCTCGAAGACCAGCCTCGCCGCGCCCAAGTCCTGAGCCGCAACACCCAGCGACTTGTAGACGGTGACCTGCTCCGGCGAGGCTCGGCCCTCGCAGGCTCCCGACAGGACTTCGCCTATCTCTCCGCGTACGTGTGACTTGTCGACTCGACCAGACTTAATGGCGTGTAAAAGCTCTCCCGCCTGGGCAAACGCACTGCCGCGGTAATCGACGAAGAAGCTGGCCGCAGCCACGACGTCATCATCAACCTCCCGGCGGTCTGGAAATGAGGATCCGACGAGGCACAGGTGCATACCAGGAGAAAGCATGTTGCCAGTCAACACTGGCTCGCGAGCCGAGGTCACCGTACAGATGACATCGGCACCTGCAGCAGCTTCTTCAAGTGAGTCGAAAACCTGCAAGTCACAGATTGATTCGCGAGCAAGCTTTTCGGCCACGCTGGCCGCAGCCCGGCCATTTCTTGCCCAGAGCCGAACACGTGGAAATGGACGTACCATGGCGAATGCCCGCAAGTGGTGCTCTGCCTGCTCGCCGGCACCGACGATCAACAGGGTCTCGGCCTCAGGCCGGGCCAGGGACTCGGTAGCCACGACACTGGCCGCTGCCGTTCGGATGGCGGTCAGGCTTCCGGCCTCGAGGAGCGCAAGGGGCGTACCAGACTCTGCCTCGTACAAGGCAAAGAGTCCGAGGTGCGAGGACAAGCCCCGGGCCGGGTTTCCGGGAAACAGGCTCACAAGCTTGATACCAAACCATCCGGGGGCTCCATCGATGAAGCCAGGCATCATGCCAAGCACGCCCAGCCCGTTGGGAATCGGCATTCCCTGGCGCAATGGCAGCAGCGCCTCGCCGGCACTGACTTGCGGCATGATCTGCCGAATGACCTCGGCACACGACGGGAAATCCAGCAGGCTGCGAACGAGCCCGGCAGAAACAAGCCTGATCGAACAAGGTTGCATGTTCCGAGGATACCCGCCGCACGAGTAAAAATGACCCATAAAGGCTGAAACAACCGGGATCGCATAGACCAAGGCGTTGCGTTCAAAAGTGCCCAGGCGTCACCATGGCAACGTGAACGCGCTACTACCTTATCCAGCCAGCATCTCGGGGGAGGATTACCCACAGCGGAAGATGCCTGGTGCGCTGCCAGCCTTGGCCGGTCGACTCCTTCTAGTCAAGGACAACATCGACGTGGCGGGGTGGCCAACGCGAGCTGCCTCGCCAGCGCTGTCCGCTGAGCCAGTCACGACCACCGCTCCGGCCGTGCAGCGTTTGCTGAACGCTGGTGTGCGGGTACTGGGGAAGGCCAACATGCACGAGCTGGCCTTTGGTATCACATCCAGGAATGCCGCCTTTGGCTGGGTTGGCAATCCCCGGATTCCGGGGGCCAGCGCTGGAGGATCCAGCGGTGGATGCGCCGCAGCCGTGGCAGCAGGCATAGTGCCCATGGCGCTGGGCACGGATACGGGTGGGTCGGTCCGGATTCCGGCCGCCATGTGCGGGGTCGTTGGCTTTCGCCCAACTACAGGGCGCTATTCGCCTGCTGGGGTCGTGCCATTGGCTGCCAGCCGGGACACTATCGGGCCGCTAGCTGCCTCGGTAAGAACGATAAGGGCACTGGACCGGGTCTTGGCCGATCCGAACAGCTGTCAGAGCCACCAGGCGCGCCCGGCGCTGGGTATCCCCCTCGGCTTCCTTACCGAAGACCTCGATCCACAAGTCCGCCTGGCGTGGGACAGGGCGCTCACACGGATTGCCGATGCCGGTTGGTCCCTGGTGGAAGTGCCGACGGATGGACTCATCGAGCTTATTGATGCAACCAGCCCATTGATCACGGCCCACGAACTCAGAAGGGACTTCACCGGCGCTATTCTCAGCCGCAGTCAGGCCAAATCGGCCAGCGCTTTCATCGAACTGGTTGCCAGCCCGGACGTGCGCGGATTGTTCAAAACCATCCTGCATCCGGAGGCTCCGCCCACCAGCGCGGCGTATGCACAGGCTCGTCGGCAGCAATTGCCGGCGATGGCAACACTGCTGGAGGAGATTTTCTCAGTCGGGGAAATCGACGCCTGGATCTTCCCCACCATGCCTTTGGCGCCATTCTCCATCGAGCTTGAGGAGCAACTACAGCACAACGGCAGGCCAGTACCTCTTTTCAGGACAGCGGTCCGCAATCTTCAGCAGGCGTCCCTGGTTGGCATGCCATCAATTTCCCTGCCGATACCCGGAAAGGTCCCGGTTGGCCTGTGCATCGAGTGCCTGCCGGGACGGGATTTGCTCCTGCTGGATATTGCCGAGCGCATCGAGACCCTACTCGGCTGAGGCTTCCCCCAAAAGACGGCTGAAGGTTTTCAGGTCGATGTTCGAGCCGCAAACCACCACTCCGACTCTTGCGCCTTTAAGGTCAGCCTTGAGGCGATGGATCAAGGCGGCTGTACTGGCAGCA
>JAURMS010000073.1 GCA_030830595.1 Gammaproteobacteria bacterium
CGAACCCGGCCGAGCTGCTCTCGGCGGCGCGCTTCTCCTCGCTCCTGACCGTGGCCGGGCACACGTATGATCAGATCATCATCGACGCGCCGCCGCTTCTGGGCCTCGCCGATGTGCCCATCATCGCCGCCTCGGCCGACAGCACCCTGCTCGCCATTGAGGCCGGCCGGGCCCGGGTGGGGGCGGTCCGGGGGGCGGTCAAGCGCCTGTTTGCGGTGCGCGCCCGCATCATTGGCACGCTGATGGTGAAATATGATGCCAAGGCCGCCGGCTACGGGTATGGCTACGGCTACGGGTATGGTTACGGTTACTCGAATTACTATTACTATAGTTATGGTGAAGATGCCGGCAGGGGCCGCAAGAGCCTGACCCACAGAGGAACCTGATCCCTATGGAATCCATGCACGCGGTGCGGGTCGCCATGCGGGTGCTCGCCCTGCCGATGGCGGGGCGTAACCACGCAGTCGCCCCCATGCCGCCGCACGTGCTCGAGGTGCTGCGCATCGCAGCCCGCTCACCGGATACGTTGCAGCAGTGGAGCAATGAACTGCGGATGCCGCCCGACCGGCTGGTGGATGCCGCCAATGCCTTCATCCAGGAAGTCATGATGCCGCCGCACGCGAACCACTACCGCGTGCTGGGGGTGGAACCGGATGCCAGCATGGCCCTCATCCGCACCCACTACCGCTGGCTGGCCCAGGGTCTGCAGGCCGGCGACGCGGTGGCCAATGGCTGGATGCTGGATCGGGCCAACGTGGCCTTCGAGGAATTGAGCGACCCGCTGAGGCGTTCGGCTTACGACGAGACGCTCGGCGGCAGCCGGACAAACGACTACGACGATGCTGAGGATTTCGAGCGGGCCCCGACTCCGACCGCCATGCAGGCCCCGGCGTCTGCGGAGCCGGCCGACGAGGACGATACGGTCGAGATCCTGGCGCTCAAACCAGAGGAAGCGGGGGTCGACCCCGATCACTGGCCCGACGAGACCGGCAAGTTCCAGTACGTGCCGCCCGAGCCGGAGCCCGTCTATCCCCAGCCGCGCAACTGGGTGGTACCGGCAGGGCTGGCCGCGGGCATCGCCGCCGGCGTAGTGCTCATCATTTTCATCCTGAACCCCAAGCCCGACCTGCCGCCCGAGCCCCTGGCCGCGACGGAAGAAGCGCTGGCGGAATTCGAGACCAGCCTGCCGAACGCCACCTACGATCCGGAGGCGGGCGGCCTGCCCGTGTTCGACCCGTTGCCGGAGTTGCCGCCCGAGACCGAACCGGTTGCCCAGGCACCCGTCACTCCGGCTCCGAGACCGCGGCCCGAGGCGCGCCCGTCGCCGCCGCCCGCGCAGGTGGCGGCCAGGCCCGCACCTCGGCAGGAGCCGCCCCCTGTAGCGAGCCGACCGCAGCCGGTTGCGCCCCCGGTGCAGGCCCAGCCTGAGCCCGAGCCCGTGGTGCAGGCGCCGCCTCCGGCCCCGGTGCTCGACCCGGCGGCACTTGCCCGCAGCGCGCGGCCGCTGGTGGAGCGCTTCCGCGATGCCTGGACGGCCGGCGATTTCCTGACCGTCATGAACGTTTTGGGCGATGGCGGTGAGATGGGTGCCGCAGCTCTGGCGCCGATCGCCGGCGACGTGCAGCGTTGGCGACGGGAGCGCCCGGGCCAGTCGCTGGACATCACGGGGCTCGCGCTCGTTAACACTGATGACCCCGCAAGTCCCCGCATGGTGGCCACGCTCTCCACCGCCGACGGCGCCGGCATGCGTCTCTCGCTCCGGCAGGTGAACGGCCTCTGGCGGGCTACGGGCCTGGTCAGGCTCGGCGCGGCCGCGGGCGGCCCCAGCTCGTGAGCGAGACGCTCCAGCCCGCGCTGCGCGGTGCCTGGTGGGGGTTGGTGGCCATCGTCGTGCTGTTCGCGGGCTGGCGCATCACGCTGTTGGCCCTCGACCCGGCACACCAGCCAGGCTACCAGCTGAAGCTCTCCGATCAGGCCATGCGCGAGGGCAACTTCGAGGCCTCCGCCATCCACGCGCGCCAGGCGCTGGCCGACAACCCCTTCGACGGCCGGCCCTACATCCGCCTGGCCGAATTCGCGCTGGCCCGTGGCGACACCGCGGAGGCGGAGGATCTGCTGGCCCTCGCCGTGAAGCACTCGCCCCGCGAGCCGCTGGCCCGGGCGCTTTCCGCGCAGCTCGCACTGAACCGGCAGGACTGGGCCGAGGCGATGCGGCACTTTGACCGGATGCTGCGGGTGACGCCGAATCTCGCAGAGCAGGCTTTCCCGGTTTTTGATGCTTTGGCCTCTGAGCCCTCGTCTAGGGCGGCGCTTGTGAAGAGGCTGGTCGGACAGGGTGGCGATCTTGATTATCTTCGTGACCAGCTGCGGTCCCCGCCCTGGCGTGAGCAGTACTTGCTGGCACACGCAGCCAAGGCGCCCGATCCGCGCCCGTTGTTTTCAGACCTGCGCCGGGCCAGCGAGCTGACGCCCACCGAGCAGGACGCCCACGTCGCCCGCTACGTGCGCGAGGCCCGCTGGGGCGAGGCCTTTGCGGAGTGGACGGCTTCGCTGCCCGTCAGCGCCCTCACGCAGCTGAAATCCCCGGTCGACGGGGGCTTCGAACAGCCCTTTCGCGCCGGCCCCCCGTTTGGCTGGGACATCCAGGCCCCCAAGGGCACGCGGGTGGGTATCCAGCGACTGCGGGACGGGGAGGGCAGTGGGCTGCACGTCGAGTTCCTGGGCCGGCGCGCAGCGTTTTCGGGCGTGAAGCAGTTGCTGATGCTCGCCCCGGGTGACTACCGCCTGTCCTGGCGCCACAAGCTCGAGAAGTTGGAGACCCCGCGCGGGCTGCGCTGGACGCTGACCTGCACCGCGGGCGCCAACCCGGAACGGGTGAACGGGCCGCTGCTGCACGGCAGCTCTGAATGGGCCTCGGTGGAGGAACCGTTTACCGTCCCCGCCGACTGCCCGGCCCAGTGGCTGGTGCTGAAGCTCGATGCCCGAATTCCGGCCGAGACCCTGGCCGTGGGCGGGGCGTGGTTCGATGACGTGCGTATCCGGCGGGTGCAGGCCGGCTGATTTTTGAGACTCCGGTCGGGTTTTTGTTAACTCGGCGCGCCGGGCTCCCGAAAATGTGGAAAACCCCCATGCCGCCCGAGCGGTTTTTTTTCATCCTTCGCACCGCGTTTCAGGTGTCCAATCAGGGACTTGCCAGAACCGTGATCGGTGTCGCATTATGTCAACTGTGGATGTGAAAGGATTCTCAACCAAGTGCCCGTTCCTTCGTTTGCCGGCATTGGCGCCTCGGCG
>JAURMS010000074.1 GCA_030830595.1 Gammaproteobacteria bacterium
CAGGTGGAGCGGACCCGCGAGGGCGGCAGTTTCACCAGTCGCCGGGTGGTGGCCATCCAGCACGGGCAGCCCATCCTGACCATGTCCTCGTCCTTTCACGTGGGCGAGTCCGGGTCTGAGCACCAGTCGGAGATGCCCGAAGTACCGGATCCCGACAGCCTTGCCGATGACCGGGCCCAGTTTCAGGGTCTCGATCTCGAGCGGGTGCCCGAGAAGGTGCGGCGCTTCTTCGAGCAGGACCGGCCTTTCGAATTCCGCCCGGTGAGGCCGGTAGATTATTCGAGGCCCGAGCGCCGCCCCGCACTCAAGCACGTGTGGTTCAGGCTGGTGGGTCGCCTGCCTGACAGTCACGATGCCCTGCACAACTGCCTGCTGGCGTATGTCTCCGATTACCACCTGCTGGACACCGCCAACCTGCCCCATGGCCAGCCCTTCTACGACCTGCAGATGGCAAGCATCGATCACGCGCTGTGGTTTCATCGAGATCTGCGGGTGGACGACTGGTTGCTCTACAGCATTGACAGCCCGAGCCGCTCGAGTTCCAGGGGTTTTGCCCGGGGGAGCATCCATGACCGCCAGGGGCGGCTGGTCGCCAGTGTCGCCCAGGAGGGCTTGATCCGTGAACGCCCGGGTGGTTGGCTCAGCAAGCCGGGGAAGGAGCAGGCCTGACAGGAACGGGCCGGAACGTAACAGGCCTCAGCCCTGCCCACTCCACTGTTCGCGGGTGATCGAGTACAGGTGGACATCCCACCAGCGCGAGTCCACCTGGGCGAAGCGGCGCAGGGTGGCTTCCCAGGCCAGGCCGGTCCGCTCGAGCAGGGCGATGGAGCGTCGGTTGGACACCTCCACGTGGGCCAGCACCCGCGCAACCCCCAACTCGCCAAAGGCGGCGTTCAACAATCCCCGGACCAACTCGTGCCCGAGGCCCGTCCCCCAATAGGCCGGATCGAGCAGGTAGCCGATCTCTGCCTCGCGGGAGGAGTGCCAGGTCAGGTCGCAAGCGCCCATCAGGCCCGCTGACACCTGCAGTTCGACACCGAGCTCCCAGGCATCGCGCCGGGAGCGTGCGCGACCTGCCAGGATGGCCGCGAGTTGTCGACGGGCGCCCGCTTCGTCGCGGGCACCGAAAGGCAGGAATCGATTGACCCGCCGATTGGCGTACAGGGCTGCGTAGGCATCTTCATCCTTGGGCTCGAGTTCGCGGATCAGCAGCCGCTCGGTGTGCAGCGGCAGCGTGAGCGAGCGGGCGGATCGGGCGACCACCTCAGGCCAGCACCTTGCCGGGATTCATGATGCCCAGCGGGTCCAGGCTCTGCTTGAGTTGCCGCATCAGGCTGAGGGCCACCGGGTTTTCGTAGCGCTCGAGCTCGCCCACCTTGAGCCGACCAATTCCGTGTTCCGCGCTGAAGCTGCCGCCGCGTGACGCAACCAGGTCGTGGACGGCGCGTTTGAGCGCCGGGCCCCGCTCGAGGAACGCCGTTGCCTCCATGCCTACCGGTGGGCTCACGTTGAAATGCAGGTTACCGTCGCCCAGGTGACCATAGGCGATGAGCCGGGCGCCGGGGATGATGGAGTCAACCAGCGGCGCCGCGTCGGTCATGAACCCGGGCAGGGCGCTGGTCGGGAGCGAGATGTCGTGCTTGAGGCTGGCGCCCTCCCGGGTCTGGGCCTCGGGGATCGACTCGCGAAGTTTCCAGAGATTGTCGCGCCGGGCCAGCGAGTCGGCGATGACCGCATCGGTCAGCAAGCCGGATAACAGCGCCTGCTCGAGCAGTGCCTCGAGCCGGGTGGCGAGATCGGAGTCTGGTGCAGGCAGGGCCAGCTCCATCAGCACGCTGCAGGGCGGGGCCGCCTCGAAGGGCAGCTGAACGGCTTCCACGTGTCGGGCAACGAGCTCCATGGCGCCGGCCGGAATCAACTCGAAGGTCACCACGGCATCCCCGACCGCGTCCCGCAGCCGCCCGAGCAGGGTCACGGCATCCGCCACCGACCGCAGGCCGGCGATGGCCGTGGCGTAGGCGGCCGGCCGGGGGAACAGCTTCAGGCAGGCGGCAGTGATCACCCCCAGGCTGCCTTCCGCACCGATGAAAAGTTGCTTGAGGTCATAGCCGGTGTTGTCCTTGCGCAGTGACCTGAGCTGGTCGAGCACGCGGCCGTCCGGCAGCACCACCTCGAGGCCGAGCACGAGGTCCCTCATCATGCCGTAGCGGAGCACCGCCGTGCCTCCGGCATTGGTCGAGAGGTTGCCCCCGATGGTGCAGGACCCTTCCGACCCCAATGACATCGGAAAATACCGGCCTGCTTCCTCGCTGGCGGCCTGCAGCCTGGCCAGCACGCAGCCCGCCTCGGCCGTCACCGAGTAATTATCGACATCCAGTTCGCGGATCCGGTTCAGGCGCCGCAACCCCAGCACCAGTTCGACGCCAGATTCACGCGGGGTGGCACCACCGCAATAGCTGGTGTTGCCGCCGTGCGGGACGATGGGCACGCGGTGCTCCGCGCATACGCGCACGACCCCCGCCACCTCGGCCGTGGTTGCCGGCAGGGCCACCATCGGCGTGCTGCCTCGATACAGGTGCCGCCAATCGCCCAGGAACGGCTCCAGTTCATCGGGCTGATCGAGATAGCCGCCGGGTCCCAGCAAGGCGCGCAGCTCGGCCAGCCACGGAGTCGTGGACCGGGCCGTGCTCATCCGCGCGCGCCATCCTGTTCTGCCAGGCTGGCGATCGGCACGCGGCGGCAGCCGGGCTTGGTCAGCAGAAGGTGGACGTCGCCAAGCTGCCGTTCGAGGAACCCCCCCTCGCAATAACAGAGGTAGAACTCCCACATGCGGATGAATTCATCCGGATACCCCAGCGCCCGCACCTCCGGCAGCCGGGCCATGAATCGTTCCCGCCAGTGCCGCAAGGTGGTGGCGTAGTGGGGGCCGATGTCCTCCAGGTGGAAGAGCTTCAGGTCGGTCTGGTCACGCATGGCCTCAAGAATGACCGTGACCGAGGGAATGAAGCTGCCGGGAAAAATGAAGCGCTGGATGAAATCCACCGAGCGCAGCGCCTGTTGGTAGTACTGGTCCTGCAGCGTGATGGCCTGGATCAGTGCAGCGCCATGCGGCTCCAGCAGTGCGGAGATCTTGCCGAGATAGGTGCCGAGGTAGCGGTGACCTACCGCCTCGATCATTTCGACCGAGACCAGCTTGTCGAAGCGCCCCTGCAAATCGCGATAGTCGTCCAGCAAGAGGGTGATCTGCCCCCCCAGCCCTTCGCGGTCGATCCACTCGCGAGCGTAGTCATGCTGCTCGCGGGAGATGGTGGTGGTCGTGACCTCCACGCCGTAGTGCCTGGCGGCATGAATCGCCAGGCCGCCCCAACCCGTGCCGATTTCCACCAGGCGCTCGCCGGGGCGCAGGTCCAGCTTGCGACAGATGGCGTCGAACTTGGCCAGCGAGGCTTCGTGCAGGCTGGCGTCCGGACGCGTGAAGATGCCACAGGAATAGGCCATGGTCTCGTCGAGGAACAAGCGGAACAGGTCATTGCCCAAGTCGTAGTGGGCCGCGATGTTCCGCCGGCTGCCCTGCGGGTTGTTGCGGTGCACCCAGTGCAGGATACGGCGCAGCGGTGCACTCACCAGGGCCATGCCGCCGTCCATCGCGTTCATGACTGCCCTGTTGGCGACCATCAGGCGCACCAGGCCAGTCAGGTCGTCGCAGGACCAGTCACCGCGGATGTAGGACTCGCCGGCCCCTACCGTGCCGCCGAAGGCCGCATCGGCCCAAAAGGCTGGATCGTGGACTTCAATCCGCACCTCGGGGCTCTCTTCACCGCCCGGACCGTAGGAGTGGCTGCCCACCCGGTCGGATACGGTCAAGCGGCCGACATTCAAGCGCGACAGCGCCGCCAGCAGGGCTCGCCTGCCGAGCGCCTGGAGGGGACCTGCCTGCCCATCCCGAAGAGAAGTGTTGTGGGGGCTGCCTTGGCTGGGGACGATGCTTGGTTTCATGGGTGGGCGTGGAACGGAATGCGCTTGAGCCAGAGTCGGAGTGCTTGCCAGTAGATCATG
>JAURMS010000075.1 GCA_030830595.1 Gammaproteobacteria bacterium
CATACCGTAAGCCAAGGGCAGGGGTTCGGGGTTATGCTGCCGTCATGGGAGTCCTGTTGCCCATTCATCCCAAAAACCCCCAGCCTCGAGCCATCGGCCAAGCCGGGGCCCTGCTGCGTGCCGGCGGTGTGGTCGCCTATCCTACGGACTCCTGCTACGCGCTCGGCGCGGCGCTGGGCTCGAATGAGGCACTCGAGCGTATGCGGGACATCCGGCAGTGCGATAAGCGTCATTTTTTCACCCTCGTCTGCCGAAGCCTGTCTGAAGCGTCCCGTTCTGCCCGAATCGACAACCAGCAATTCCGCCTCCTGAAGGCCCATACCCCGGGTCCATATACCTTCGTCCTGCTGGCGGGCCGTGAGGTTCCCCGGCAGGTTTTCAACACCAAGCAGAGGACCCTGGGTATCCGGCTCCCGGACCATCCTTGCGTGCAGGCGCTCCTCGCGGAACTGGACGGCCCAATGATCAGCACGACCCTGTACCTCCCAGGTGACGAACTACCCATTACCGAGGGTGATGAGGCTCACTCCAGGGTGGGAAAAAGAGTAGATGCGGTACTCGATGCCGGCCACTGCGGTATCGAGCCAACGACCGTGGTGGACCTGACCGAGGGCTATCCGCAGATTCTTCGTCGGGGCAAGGGGGATTGCCGCGCTTTTGAGTAATACAGACTGCGAGGCTTGCCCGTATAATTGACCACAGACCAACATAAGAACGACAGTTAAAATATAGCCGAATCATGGATTTAGACAGGTTTTTTGTAGTGCTTTCTATAGCAGCCATCCCGGTTCTGCTCGCCATCACCCTGCACGAAGTCGCTCACGGTCGAATGGCCCTGCGCTTTGGCGACCGCACCGCCGAGCAAGCCGGTCGGCTCAGCCTCAATCCACTCCGACATATCGATCCGATTGGAACGGTCCTGGTGCCCGCGCTGCTGCTGGCTCTGGGTGGCTTTCTGTTTGGCTGGGCCAAGCCTGTGCCGGTGAATGCTGGTCGCCTCCGACGTCCGAGGCAGGACATGGTCTGGGTGGCGGCCGCTGGGCCGGGGTCCAATCTGCTGATGGCACTGGGTTGGGCCCTAGTGCTATCCGCTGTATTGAAAAGTGGAGGCGGAACGGCGGCCGAGTGGCTGGGCAGCATGGCTTCCTTGGGCATTTACATCAACCTGCTCCTTGCAGTGTTCAATATGCTGCCGATCCCACCGCTCGACGGGGGCCGGGTGCTCAGTAACCTCCTGCCACCAAGTGGCCTGTCCAGGGCCCTGGATAAAGTCGAGCCATTCGGCCTGTTCATTGTCCTCGGGTTGGTAGTGACCGGCATCCTGTTCAAGGTGTTGGCTGGCCCCATTGATTGGCTCCAGGGCATGTTGCTGGGCCTTGTCGGCGTCCGCGGGTATTAGGGGAGGGTAGTTGAACAGCATTCAAAACAGGCGTGTGTTGTCCGGGATGCGTCCGACCGGGGCCTTGCACCTGGGCAATTACCACGGAGCGCTGCGTAACTGGGTTGACCTGCAATATCAGTACGACTGTTTCTTTTTTGTCGCCGATTGGCATGCCCTGACCACTGGCTACGAGGACACCGGCAGCCTGGAGTCCAACGTCTGGGAGGTGGTCAAGGATTGGCTCGCGGCTGGCCTCAACCCGGGAGCCTGCAGCATCTTCATCCAGTCGCATGTGCCCGAGCACGCCGAGTTGCACCTCCTCCTGTCCATGATTACACCGCTCGGCTGGCTCGAGCGGGTGCCTAGTTACAAGGACCAGATTGAACAGCTGAGTGACAAGGACCTTGGGACCTATGGGTTTTTGGGCTATCCCTTGCTGCAGAGCGCCGACATCCTGTTGTACCGGGCCCAGTACGTGCCGGTCGGCGAGGATCAGGTGGCTCATGTGGAGATGACCAGGGAAATCGCCCGCCGCTTCAATCATCTTTTCGGGCGTGAGTCGGATCTCGAACAGAAGGTCCAGAGGGCCCTCAAGCAGCTCGGCTCGCGTACAGCAGGACAGTACGAAGCCTTGCGCAAGAAGTACCAGGAAAAGGGTGACGCCGGCTCGCTGGACAAAGCCCGCTTGATGGTGGAGGGCGACGCACGACTCAGCTTGGCGGATCGGGAGCGGCTGCTGTCGCATCTGGAGGGGACCGGGCGCACCATTCTCGTCGAGCCGCAGGTCTTGCTGACGCCCACGCCAAAGCTGCCGGGGCTGGATGGACGCAAGATGTCCAAGTCCTATGGCAACACCATTGCCATGCGTGAGGAGCCCGACGAGGTGGCCCGCAAGCTCAAGGCGATGCCGACCGACCCGGCCAGGGTACGTCGGACGGATCCCGGTGACCCGGACAAGTGCCCGGTGTTCGATTTACATCGTCTCTACACCCCGGAGGACACGCGGGCCAGGCTGACAGAGGGCTGCAAGACCGCAGGCATTGGATGTATCGAATGCAAGAAGCCATTGATCGATGCCGTGGTTTCCGAGATCACGGCTTTCCGAGACCGCGCCCGTGAGTTCGAGGACAGCCCCGACCTGATCAGGAACGTCGTGCGTGAGGGCTGTGAGAAGGCACGGGATGCCGCGCGCCGTACCATGGCAGAGGTCACGGAAGCCGTGGGGATGGATTACCTCTGATGAATACCAGCCCGGACGCCGTTGTCGAGCAGGTGGAGATGCCTTTCGCGATCGTCGAGGGCGAACCGGTCACCGTGCTCCCGCGAGACTTATATATTCCACCTCATGCCCTCGAGGTCTTCCTGGAAGCGTTCGAGGGGCCCCTCGATCTGCTGCTCTACCTGATCCGCAGGCAGAATCTCGACGTTTTGGACATTCCCATTGCGGAGATCACCCGCCAGTACATGGACTACATCCTGGTGATGCAGGAACTGGACCTTGTACTTGCGGGCGAGTACCTGTTGATGGCCGCCATGCTCGCCGAGATCAAGTCGCGCATGCTGCTTCCCCGTCCGGCCAGCGAAACCGGTGAGGAGGAGGATCCTCGGGCTGATCTCGTTCGGCGGCTGCAGGAATACGAGCGTTTCAAGCGGGCCGCGGAGGACGTAGATCGGCTTCCACGCCTCGAGCGGGACGTGTTCCAGGCCAGTGCTGAGCTGGTGGATCGCCGGGTGGTCAAGCTGCTGCCTGAGGTCACGCTCAAGGAAATGCTTTTGGCTTTCCGCGAGGTTGTCCAGCGGTCGGCCATGTTCGAGCACCATCACATCCAGCGAGAGCGTTTATCGACACGCCAGCGGATGTCGCAGGTCCTGGAGGTTCTGGCTGGCGGGGCGCTGGTGGACTTTGTGTCCCTTTTCCGACCTGAGGAGGGCCGCATGGGCGTGACTGTGACTTTCATTGCATTGCTGGAACTCATGAAGGAGGGGCTCATCGAGGTCGTGCAGGCGGAAGCGTATGCCCCGCTGCACGCGCGACTCTGTCATCGTGAGGAGCCCGGTCAACAACTACCAGTTCAGGCCGCGGACTAAGGCACTACCGTTTTCGGGAAGATCAATGGAACACTCACAACTTTCGAAGATCGTTGAAGCCGCCTTGCTTGCTGCCGGCAAACCCCTCGACGTGGATCAGTTGCGCCAGCTGTTCGATGAATACGAACGCCCTGAAGCAAAGATGATCGAGGAGGCCCTGGCTGCACTGGGCGAAGCCTGTCAGGACCGTTCCATGGAGCTGGTCGAGGTAGCGAGCGGCTGGAGACTGCAGGTTCGCCCAGAATTTGCCACCCATGTCTCGCGGCTCTGGCAGGAACGCCCAGGGCGCTATTCCAGGGCGCTTTTGGAAACCCTCGCACTCATTGCCTATCGTCAACCGATCACCCGGGCCGAGATCGAGGACGTTCGGGGCGTGGCCGTCAATCCCAACATCGTCAAGACCCTGAGCGAGCGGGGCTGGATACGGGTGGTGGGCCACCGCGAGGTGCCCGGCCGACCCGAGTTGCTGGGAACCACCCGCGAATTCCTCGACTATTTCGGACTGGGCAGCCTGGATCAGCTGCCGAGCCTTGCGGAACTCAAGGACATGGACAACGTCGGCGTGCAGCTGGAACTCGACCCCGGTCAGCCGGAGGAAGCGCCAGCTCCGTGACCAATCGCCAGCGGATCCAAAAGGTCCTGGCTGCCGGCGGCTTCGGCTCGCGGCGGGAGGTAGAAGCCTGGGTGGCGGAAGGCCGCATCAAGGTCAATTCCCGTCCTGCCCGTCCCGGACAGATGATCGGCCCCGGAGATTTGGTCACGCTGGATGGACGGCGCCTGCGCCTGCAGTGGCCTGAAGTTGGCGCGTCGCAGGGGCTTGCCTATCATCGTCCGGCGGGCGAGCCGGTCAGGCGCTCGGCAGGGTCCGAGCGGGCCGAATCGAGTGCGTTGGAACGGCTGGCGACTCCCGGGGCCGGCCGCTGGATACCGCTGCTGCCGATGGGGCCGCTGGACAGCGGCCTGGAGCTGTTCCTGAGCGATGGTGAGCTGGCAGCTGCCCTGATGGCCGTGAAGGACAAGTTGCGCGCGGGTTACAGCTTGCGGATCCGTGGGCAACTCGATGAGTCGGCCTTCCCAGACATTCAGCGAGCCATCGGGGAGGTCGCGGGACGCGATGATGTAACGGAAGACCTGGAGATCGTGTCCGGGGATGGCGCCAACAAGTGGCTCAACCTCGCCACCCAGGGGGTCAGCCCGCGTGAGTTGCGTGAGGCCCTTGGCGGATTCGATGTCGAGATCAATCGGCTGATACGGACCCGGCTCGGGCCGGTTGAGATGGACCGCTCGATGGCGCGCGGCGTCTCCCGCCCACTATCCCGGGCCGAGTTGGGCGCACTGAAGGATATTGCGGGTCACGTGCCCCGGGCCCGCCCGGCCGACCGGCGCCGCGCTACTGGGAGTCGAAGGACTCGCCGTTGACCCCAACGCTCTCGGGGCCCAGCAGGTAAAGGAACGGCCCCAGCACAGCCCGAGGCTCCGGCAAGGCGCTGCGATCCTCGGCCGGATAGGCCTGCAGCCTCATGTAGGTGCGCACCGCACCCGGGTTGACGCAATTCGACCTGATGGCGGTGGTGGAGCGAAGTTCGTCTGCCAGTACCTGGTTCAGGCCTTCCACTCCAAACTTGGAGGCTGCGTAGGCGCCCCAGTACGCCCGACCGCGCCGGCCGACACCACTTGAAGTGAAGACGACGGACGCGTCTTGAGAGCGCCTGAGGAGCGGCATCAGGGTCTGTGTCAGGATGAATGGTGCGGTCAGGTTCACGTGCAGCACCTTGCACCAGGTGGGGACGTCGAAGTGCTCGATCGGGCTGCGTGTACCCAGAATACCAGCCAGGTGAGCCAGGCCATCGAGCCTCCCGAACTCACCGTCCAGTGCGGAGAACAGGGCGTCGTAGGCGTCCGCGCCCGCAATTTCAAGGTTGAAGGGCAGCAGGGCAGGGGTAGGGCCGCCTGCCCCGACGATATCGTCGTAAGTTGCCTCCAGCTTGCGCTGGGTTCGACCGAGGAGGCCAACCGTCGCCCCCGCCTCGGCCAGCGCCAGGCTCAGGGCCCGTCCAATCCCATCACCGGCGCCTGTGACCAGCACGACCCGCCCATCCATTGATCCAGGCGCTGCCCGGTAGTCCTTCGGCCCGACGCTCATGACGGACGCCTGAAATGGGCGAGGTAGTTGACGCCAGGATCC
>JAURMS010000006.1 GCA_030830595.1 Gammaproteobacteria bacterium
ATGATCCTGGCCGCGGGTCGCGGCGAGCGATTGCGACCCTTGACCGACGTCTGCCCCAAGCCGCTGCTGACGGTTGCCGGGCGTCCCCTGATCGACTATCACCTGGAAGCGCTGGCGCGGGTAGGTATCCGGGAGGTGGTGATCAACCTGTCCTGGCTCGGCGAGCAGATCCGCGCGGCGCTCGGTGCTGGTGAGCGCTTCGGCCTGGCCATCCGCTACAGCGAGGAGGGCAGCGTGGCCCTGGAGACCGGCGGGGGTATCTTTCGGGCCCTGCAGTGGCTGGGGGAAGAGCCCTTCCTGGTGGTCAACGGAGATGTCCACACCGACTATGACCTGGCGGAACTGCGCCTTGCGTCGGACGAATTGGCGAGGCTGGTGCTGGTCCCCAATCCCTCCCACCACCCTGGCGGAGATTTCGCCCTGGAGGCGGGTCGCATCGTCGAGGAGGGCTCGTTGCGCTACACCTACTCGGGCATTGGCCTCTATACCGCCGCCCTGTTCTCCGGCTGCAGCCCGGGTCGCTTCCCGCTGAAGCCGCTGCTCGACCGTGCCATCGCCCAGGGCAGGCTGGGTGCTGTGCTGTATACAGGGCACTGGACCGATGTCGGCACGGTCGAACGTATGGCTGCACTCGAGGCGGCACTGACCGGGGGATCCCGCTAGAATCCGCGCATGGATTCCACCGACAACACACCTCCATCGACCCCCGCGAGGCTGCCGGAGAGCGGCAGCAAGTACCGCACCACCCAGGGTTTCACCGCCATCAAGGACGGGGTGAAGGCGCGGGTGGTGGAGGTGCCGTTGCAGCAGGTGGCCAAGCCGCGCTGGCTGCGTGCCGGCATGCCTGCCGGGGCCGGCTTCGAGGCCGTGAAGTCGGTGGTGCGCCAGCATCGCCTCGCTACCGTCTGCGAGGAGGCACGCTGCCCGAACATCGGCGAGTGCTGGAATGCGGGCACTGCCACCATCATGCTCATGGGTGCCGTGTGCACCCGCGCCTGTCGTTTCTGCTCGGTCGACACCGGTAACCCGCGTGGCTGGCTCGACCCTGAGGAGCCGGCGAACACCGCCCGCAGCGTCGAGTTGATGGGCCTGCGCTACGTGGTGCTGACTTCCGTCAATCGCGATGACCTCGCAGATGGCGGAGCCGGGCATTTCGCCGCCACGATCCGGGCCATCAAGGCGCGCTGTCCGGAGACCGCGGTCGAGGCCCTGGTGCCCGACTTCCAGGGCGTGCTGGGAGACGTGGAGACGGTGGTCGACTCCGGGCTTGAGGTCTTTGCCCAGAATCTGGAGACGGTCGAGCGGCTCACCCACCCGGTGCGCGATCCGCGCGCCGGCTATGCGCGCACCCTGGACGTGTTGGCGCACGCCAAGCGGCACCGGCCCGCGGTGCTGGTGAAGTCCAGCCTGATGCTCGGACTCGGCGAGACCGACGGCGAGGTCCTGCAGGCCATGGACGACCTGCGTGCGGTGGGCGTGGACCTGCTGACGCTTGGCCAGTACCTGCGGCCCACCCGCCATCATCTTGAGGTGCAGCGCTTCGTCACGCCCGGGGAATTCGCCTCGTTCAGGCGCATCGCGCTGGAAAAGGGTTTCGTCGAATGTGTCGCGGGCCCGCTGGTTCGCTCGAGTTACCGTGCGGAGCGGGCGTTGGAGCGCAACAACGCCGGCCTCGGCGCCTGAGCAGGGGAGAGTCTTCATGCATCCGTTTCCGCATCACTATGCCGTATCGATTGCCGCCGCACCCGAGGGTGCCGTGCAGATCAGGGGCGAAACGCTGCCCGAGATTCATTCCACGGCGCCGCCCGAGTTCGGTGGCCCTCCTGGCCACTGGTCGCCGGAGACGCTGCTGACGGCAGCGGTGGTGGATTGCCTGGTGCTGGGCTTTCGCGCGGTGGCACGTGCCTCGAAACTTGACTGGACCTCGCTCGAGGCCAGCACCCGGGGTACCCTGGAGCGCGTGGACGGCGTGACTCGTTTCACCCGCTTCGACAGCAGCGCCAGGCTGGTGGTCCCGGCGGGTACCGATCCGGCACGGGCCCGCCTGCTGCTGGAAAAGGCCGAGAAAGTCTGCCTGATCCTGAACTCCCTGAGCGCGGAGCGACATCTCGAGGTCGAGGTCGTCACGGCTTGACCGTCCTGCGCTGGCTGGGCCGGACCGATTACGAGGCCACCTGGGCCGCCATGCGCGCGCTCACCGAGGCACGCAACGAGTCGAGCCCCGACGAACTCTGGTTCCTCGAACATCCTCCGGTCTTCACGCTGGGCATGGCCGGACGGCGTGAACACCTGCTGGCCGCGGGCGACATTCCGGTGGTGGCCACGGATCGGGGTGGCCAGGTCACCTACCACGGGCCGGGACAACTGGTGGTCTATCCGCTGCTGGACCTGCGTCGGCTGGGGCTCGGGGTGCGTGCCCTGGTGGAGAGACTGGAAAGGTCGGTCTGTCGCCTGGTGGCTGAATCAGGCCTCGAGGCTTCCGCCCGCCGGGACGCGCCCGGCGTGTACGTGGGGGAACGCAAGCTGGCCAGCCTCGGCCTGCGCGTGCGGCGGGGTTGCAGTTACCACGGCCTGGCCCTGAACGTCGACCTCGACCTGGCGCCCTTCGCGCGGATCAATCCTTGCGGCTACGCCGGGCTGGCGATGACCCGGCTCGTCGACCTGGGTATCGACCTCGATGTACCGGGTGCCGCCCTGCGGCTGTTGCCTTACCTGGTGGAGGAGTTGGGAGTGGCTGGACCGTGCCGATGGGAGGGCGATCCGCCCCTCATTCCCGGCAATCCGTAGAGAACTCCGGCAGCGCATCCAGCCAGGCCTGGTGCAGGCGCCTGAACACCGGCCCGGGCAGGCCGTCGCCGACTGGCCGACCATCGATCCTGGTCACGGAGCGCAGTCCAGAGCCTGCCGCCGAGACCATCACCTCCCTTGCCGCGAGCAGTTCATCGCGGCTGATCATGCGCTGGGCGGTGGCAAGACCGGCCCTCGGCGCCACCTCGTTGACCACGTCGCGCGTGGTTCCGGGCAGCACCTGCCAATCCTGTGGCGGTGTCACCAGCGTGTCGTCGAGCAGCACGTGCACGCAACTGGACCCGCCCTCGGTGAGCCAACCATTTCGAAGCAGGATGGCTTCCTGGGCACCGGCGTCCTCGGCCTGCCACTTCACCATGACGTTGGCAAGGAGTGCGGTGCTCTTGATGTCGCACCTGGCCCAGCGGTTGTCTTCCAGGGTGATACAGGAGGACGTCCGCTGCAGCGGGTCAGTGGCAGGAGGTTCTGCTCGCGATGCCATGCCGAACAAGGTCGGTGCCGGGCCTGGCTGTCGCGGAACGTGGCGGCGCTCGGCTTCCACGCCTCTAGAGACCTGCAGGTAGAGCAACAGGTTGCCGGCGCCATTGCGGTGGATCAGCCCACCGCACACCGAACGCCAGTCTGCCGCGGAGAGCCTGGGCTCCATGCGCAGCTCTCGCTGGCTGCGGTCCAGTCGGGCAATATGCTCTTCGAAGCGGTAGGCGAGTCCGTCATAGACCGGAATGACCTCATACACCGCATCGCCGAACAGGAATCCGCGATCGAGCGGTGAGATGTGCGCGGTCTCCAGCGGCAGGAAGCGGCCGTTGAGCCACGCGGTCTGGCAGGTGTTCGGCATGCGTGCGCGACTAGTCCAGCCAGGCCGCCACGCCGTCCCAGGCGCGGCGGAAGATCCCGCCCTCTGGTACGGCAGCGAGGGGGTAGAGGTCCCTGAGCGCCACCAGCTTGCCATCCAGCGTCAACCGGAGCTTGCCTACCGGCGCATCTGCAGCCAGCGGGGCCTGCAGGCCCGGCCGCAGTTCGATGGCAGCCACCACCTCGGCAGAGCGTCCGCGCGGTATGGTGAAAAAGACGTCGCTCGCCGGCCCAAAGGCGGCCTCGCCATCCTCGGCGCCGAACACCCGCGCCTTGCCCAGTGCCGTGCCGGCCTGGTGCAACCTGACGGTCTCGAAGAAGTTGAAGCCGTAGTTGAGCAGCGCCAGGCTGGCATCCTCGCGCTGTTTCGGTCATTGGGTCCCCATCACTACCGCAATCAGGCGCATGCCGTCGCGCTGGGCCGAACTGACCAGGCAGTAGCCCGCGGCTTCGGTGTAGCCGGTTTTCATGCCGTCAACCGAAGGGTCACGGTCCAGCAGGCCGTTGCGGTTCGGCTGCGTGATACCGTTCCAGGTGAACTCCCGCTGCGAGTAGCGGCGATATTCCTCGGGGAAGCGTCCGATGATCGCGCGTGCCAGCGTGGCCATGTCGCGCGCCGTGACCAGGTGCCCCTCATCCGGGAGTCCCGCGGAATTGAAAAAACGTGAACCGCGCATGCCAAGAGCCTGCGCGTGCTGGTTCATCAGCGAAGCGAAGGTCTCTTCCGACCCCGCGACCGCCTCCGCCAGGGCCACGCTGGCATCATTACCCGATTGCACGATCATGCCCTGCAGCAGGTTGTCGATGCTGACCTTGCTGCCGACATCGATGAACATGCGCGAGCCGCCGGCCCGCCAGGCCCGCTCACTGATCGTGGTCTCGGTGTCGAGTTCGACTCGCCCCTCGCTGAGCGCACTGAAGACGGCGTAGGCCGTCATCAACTTGGTGAGGCTGGCAGGCTCCACGGCCTCGTCTGCGTTGCGACTGGTGATGACGCGACCGCTGTTGGCATCGACCAGGATCCAGGCGCGCGCTTCCAGGCGGGGTGGCGGCGGCGGCGGCAGGACGGCCTTGGCGGGTGCTGAGAGGGCGCTGATGAACAGCGCAGCGATGACGAGCAGGGGGAAGCTTGGCATGGACGAAATTCTAGGCCAAGCCAGCCCGGGGCGCATCTCAGTCGGTGACCAGCAGCGCCCCCATCACGCCGAGGCCCTTGAGTAACGCGGCCAGTTCATCGAAGGCGGTCGCCGAAGCCAGCGGTCCGATGTGTACCTTGAAGGGTGCCGGGGAGGTTGCCGGTGAGCGCCGGACCTGCACAGGACCCACGCCAGCGGCTTCCAGTCGCGCCGCCAGCTCACGGGCGTTGGATTCCTGGCCGAAGGCGCCCGCCTGGGCGAACAGCTGCACGGGACGGATCGGACGAACAGGCTCCTCGGGCCCCGTGCCAACCACCACTACTTCGACCGGAGCGGTTCCCGAGCCGACCATGTCGAGTTGCGTGGCTGCCGCGTAGGACAGGTCGATGATGCGCCCGTCGACGAAGGGGCCGCGGTCGTTGACCCGGACGACCACGCTCTTGCCGTTGCCAAGGTGGGTCACCCTGACGTAGGCGGGCAGGGGCAGGGTCTTGTGCGCAGCGGTCATGGCGTACATGTCGTAGCGCTCGCCCGAGGAGGTCATCTCCCCGTGGAACTTGGGACCGTACCAGGAGGCGATGCCGCGCTCCGCATAGCCGTTGGCGGAATTCATCACGTAGTAGCGCTTGCCGAACACCACGTAGCTGTGCGGGTTGCCGCGCTTGGAACGCGGCTCGGCGCGCGGCACCGCATCGGCCACCTTGCCTACCGGGCGCGGTGGCGGACCGCTGCAGGCGGAGAGCAGCAGGGCTGCCAGGAGCAGCAGGCAGCCCGGTGATCTCACTGCGGATCGCTCCCGAGCCTCAGCGCGACGGTCCTCCCAAGCTCCTCGACTGCGAGTGCGTAGAGCAGGCTCCGGTTGTAGCGCATGATGACCGTGAAGTTATGCAGTCCCGTCAGGTGGATGGGTCCGGTTGAATCCACCACCTCGATGTCCATGGTGGATGAGTCCGGGTTGTCGCCCTCGGGCGGCTTGCCCTCCAGCAGGATGGCTTCGCCGCGGCGCCAGCCATGCTGGAGGAGGTAGTTGGCGATGCTGGAGATGGCATCGTCCCAGTCGGTAAAGAGATCCCGGCGACCGTCACCGTTGCCGTCCACTGCATAGATGCGATAACTGCGCGGCATGAACTGCCCGAAGCCCATTGCGCCGGCATAGGAACCGCGCGATTCAAGGGGAGAGACACCCTCGTCACGCACCAGAGCCAGGAACTGCCCCAGCTCCCCGAGGAAGTATTCACTGCGCGGCGGGTAATCGAAGCCGAGGGTCACCAGTGCGTCCAGCACCCGGTGCCGCCCGGTGATCCTGCCGAAGCGGGTCTCCACGCCGAGGATGCCGACGATCACACGCGGGTCCACCCCGGTTTGCTGCTCCACCTCGGCCAGTCGATCGGCGTGTTCCTTCCAGAAGGCCACGCCCGTGGCAATGCGCTTTTCATCGAGGAAGTTCTGCCGGTATTCGCCCCAGGTCAGCCGCTTCTCGGCCGGGCGGGTGATCAACTCGATGATGTCTGGTTGAGGCTCTGCGCGAGCCAGGATGGACTCCACCCACTTGCGATCGAGCCCATGCTCGCTGCTGGCCGCCTCGATGAAGGCCTGCACCTCAGGACGGGAGGTATCCAGGGTGGAGGCCTGTACGGCGCAGGTGCCGAGCCAGCCGCAGCACAGCAGCACCATGGCGCTGTGGTTCATGAGCGGATGAGCTTTCTCTGGAATCGCATGCTCAGGAGGATACCGAAGCCTGCCATGAGGGTCACCATCGAGGTGCCCCCGTAACTGATCAGCGGCAGCGGCACACCGACGACCGGCAACAGCCCTGTCACCATGCCGGTGTTGACGAACACATAGACGAACAGGGTCGCGGCGATGCTGCCCGCCAGCAGGCGCCCGTAGGTGTCGGCGCACTGGCTGGCGAGGAACAGGGCACGACCGATCAGCAGCGCGTACAGGCCGAGCAGGAAGGCCTGCCCGATCAGCCCGAACTCCTCGCCGATCACTGCGAAGATGAAATCGGTGGTGCGCTCGGGAAGGAATTCCAGCTGGGCCTGGCTGCCGTTCATCCAGCCCTTGCCGAACACGCCGCCAGAGCCGATGGCGATCTGGGACTGGATGATGTGGTAGCCCGAACCGAGCGGGTCGCGCTGGGGATCCAGCAGGGTCAGGATCCGCCCGCGCTGATAATCGTGCAACAGGTAGTGCCAGGCGACGTAGCCGATGGGCACCGCCCCGGCCAGGAGGCCCCAGATCACCTTCCACGGCAGGCCTGCGAGCAGGATGACGACAAAGCCCGCGCCCGCCACCAGCAGGGCCGTGCCCAGGTCGGGCTGCAGGAAGATGAGCACTGCCGGACAGAGGATGATCACCGTGGTGACCGCTGCGTCTTTCATCGAGAGCGGCAGCGGACGGTTGTGCAGGTAGAACGCACACATCATCGGCAGGGCCAGTTTCATGAGCTCTGAGGGCTGGAAGCGCACCACGCCGAGGTCCAGCCAGCGCTGGGCGCCCTTGCTGACGTCCCCGATGATCTCGACTGCGACCAGCATCAAGAGGCCTGCGCCGTAGACATACGGCGAGGCCATCCGGAGGAAACGTGCCGGCACCAGCGTTATGACCAGCAGCACCGCGAGGCCCACCCCCAGTCTTGCCACCTGCCGCCACCACAAGAATTTTTCGGTACCCGAGGCGCTCCACAACACAAACAGGCCAAAGACCGACGTCACCAAGATGGCCACCAGCAGCAAAGGATCGATGCCCTCCCGAAAGAGACTCCACAGGCGCTGCAGAGGGTAGAAAAGGAACGACTTGACCTGTTTGGCCACCAGCCGGGAACTAGGGAAGGTAGCCGCGATGGCCTCCAGAGAGCGACGCAGCAGGCGCAGCCAGCGACCGCCGGACGGGCCGCCCTGGCTCCTGCGGGGCAGGGGGATTCCGGGCTGACGCATTATGGCCCGGTCCTCTCGAGGTAGGCATCGAAGACGGCCCTTGCCACGGGTGCTGCCACCCCGCTGCCGCTGCTCCCGTTCTCGACCAGCACGGAGACCACCAGCTTGGGATCCTCTGCCGGTGCAAAGGCCACGAACAGGGCGTGATCGCGCAGCCTTTCGTCGATGGCACTTTCATCGTAGCGTTGGTTCTGGCCGATGGAGAAGACCTGCGCCGTGCCGGTCTTGCCGGCGATGGAATAGCCGGCGCCGCGGGCCGCCCGTGCCGCTGTGCCCCGCGGACCGGAGGTCACCGCCACCATGGCATCGACGATCACCTGCCAGCTGTCCTCGTCCTGCAGCTCGATCGGCTCCAGCGGCACTGGTGCG
>JAURMS010000007.1 GCA_030830595.1 Gammaproteobacteria bacterium
ACCGGATGGATGCTCGCCAGCCAGGAACCTGCCCGGGTCGACCCAGTAGGAGTTGTCGAGCGGCCTGGCCAGTTCACTGCGCGACATGCGCCCTCCTCAGGCCTGCCCACCGTCCCGCACCCGCAGCGCAGCGAAGTCGAAGCGGGTCGGATCGGCAAGGTGGGACACCTCGACCTGGGTCAGGGCCGTGAAGATGGAATCCACCCTCCCCGGATGCTGGCGCTCCCATTCCGCCAGCATCGCCGCCACGGCCTCACGCTGCAGGTTCGGCTGCGAACCACACAGGGTGCAGGGAATGATTGGAAACTGCCGCTGGCGGGCGTAGCGGGCAATGTCGCGCTCGGGAACGTAGCAGAGGGGCCGGATGACCACACTGCGGCCGTCGTCGGAGAGCAACTTTGGCGGCATGGCCTTGAGGCGTCCGCCGTGGAACAGGTTCAGGAACAGGGTTTCCACCAGGTCATCCCGATGATGGCCGAGCGCCAGCTTGTTGAAGCCGTTCTCCCGGGCATAGCGGTACAGCGCCCCGCGCCGCAGGCGGCTGCACAGGCCGCACTGCGTCTTGCCCTCCGGGATCACCCTCCGGACTACGGAGTAGGTGTCCTGCTCGATCACCTCGAAGGATACGCCGAGGGACTGGAGGTAGTCCGGCAGGACTTCGGCCGGGAAACCGGGCTGCTTCTGATCCAGGTTCACCGCCCTCAACTCGAAACTGACCGGTGCCGAGCGCTGCAGCGACAGCAGCATGTCGAGCAGGGTGTAGGAGTCCTTGCCCCCGGACAGGCAGACCATCACCCGGTCACCGTCTTCGATCATCGAATAATCGGCGATGGCCTTGCCCACCAGTCCACGCAGGCGCGCAGCCAGCCGCCGGGCAGTGCCACTGGCGGTCGGGCTGTTGGCAGCCATCATGGGGCAGCGCTCCCGGGCGCCCCGTCCGGCGCCTGAGGCTGGGCCGATGCACCCTCCACGGTCGCCCGCTGGCGTGCAATCATCTCGCGAAGATAGCGGGGCGAGCGGTGCTCACCAGCCATCAGGGTGTAGACGGCGGGCACCACGAACAGCGTCAGGACCACCGAGATGGTGGTGCCATAAAAGATGACCACGCCAATCGGCTCGCGCTGCTCGTAACCCGCACCGGTGGCCAGCAGGAAAGGCGTAGCCCCGAAAGCCGTGCACAGGCTGGTCATGAGCACCGGCCGCAATCGGATGGCGGACGCCTTGACCACGGCCTCAACCCGATCGCAGCCCGAGTCGCGCAGCTGGTTGGCGAACTCCACGATCAGCACCCCGTTCTTGGCCGCAATGCCGATCAACAGGATCATCGCAATCTGGCTGAATACATTCAGCGACAGGTTGAACAGCCACAGCCCGGCGAGTGCCCCGATGATGGCCAGGGGCACGGTGGTCATGATGATGGCTGGATGGCGGAAGCTCTCGAATTGGGCCGCCAGGACCAGGAACACGATAGCCAGCGCAAAGGCGAAGGTGACCCACAGCTGCCCGCGCGAGCGCAGGTACTCGCGTGCCTCGCCATCGAAACTCAGGCGTGCCTCCGGAGGCAGTGCCTCGCCCACCAGCTGCTGAAAGTACTCGACCGCTTCACCCATGGTGTAACCAGGGGCCAGGCCCGCGCTGATGGTAATCGAGCGCAGCCGATCGAAGCGCTCCAGCGACAGGGCCCCCGCGGTTTCCTCCAGTCGCACCAGGTTGGCCAGCGGGACCATTTCACCGCTGCGATCGGAGCGTACGTAGAGGTTCTGCAGGTCCGAGGGACGCGAGCGATCCCGCGCCTCGCCCTGCAGCACCACGTTGTACTCGCGACCGCGGTCGACGTAGGTGGTGACGATTCGCGACCCCAGCACCGTTTCCAGGGTCCGGCCCACCGACTGCAGGGACACCCCGAGTTCGGCGGCCCGGTCACGGTCGACGGAAATGTTGATCTGTGGCTTGCGCTCGCGGTAATTGCTGTCGGCCCCGACCAGGCCCGGGTTGTCGCCGATGCGCGCCAGCAGCAGTTCGCTCCATTGTGCGAGGGTTTCATAGTCGGGACCGCCGATGACCGCCTGCATGGGCTGGCCGAAGCCGCGGAACGACAGCCCCTGCGGCTGGAACACGAACGCGCGCGCGCCGGGCAGCGCGGACATCTTGCCCTCGATCTCCGCCGCAAGTTGGCTCGCGGACATGTCACGCTTGTCCCAGTCCTCCAGCACCACCCACCCGCGCACGGCGTTGACCTCGGCCCCGCCCCAGCCTCCGCCAACCCGCAGGTTGATGCGCCTGACCAGCCCCTGCTCCTTGTAGGGGTAGAGAATGTCCTCGAGCAGCGAGAGTTGGCGCTCGGTGTACTCGAGGCTTGCCCCCTCCGGGCCGGTGAGTCCAACGAACAGCACGCCACGATCCTCGGTTGGCGCAAACTCAGTCGGCAGCGCACGGAAGGCGAGCACGGCCACCAGTAGCAGCGCCAGGGTGCCGCCGATAATGAGCATTGGCCGCCGGATCAGGCTGCGCAGTCGACGTTCGTACCAGTCCGACAGCTGGTGGAAAAACCGGTCGATGCCCTCGGTCAGCCGGGAACGTCGCTCGTTCTCCTTGAACATGCGCGAGGCCATGGCCGGCGTCAGGGTGAGCGCCACCAGGGAGGAAAACAGCACCGCGGCGGCCAGCGTGAAGCCGAATTCACGGAACAATCGCCCCAGGGCCCCGGGCAGGAAGGAAATCGGCACGAACACCGAGACCAGCACCAGGGTGGTGGCGATGACCGCGAAGCCGATCTCGCGGCTGCCGTCGAGGGCAGCCACCAGCGGCGGTTCACCCAGCTCGATCCGGCGGAAGATGTTCTCCAGCACCACGATGGCATCGTCGACGACGAGCCCGATGGCCAGCACCAGCCCCAGCAGGGTGAGCACGTTGATCGAGTAACCGACCAGGTTCATGAAGGCGAGCGTGGCAATCACCGAGACCGGTATGGTCACGGCCGGGATCAGCGTTGCCCGCAGGTTGCCCAGGAACACGAAGATCACGCCGAGGACCAGGGTCAGCGAGATGACCAGCGCGATGGCCACCTCGCGCAGCGAAGCCTCGATGAACACCGAGCGGTCCACGTTGAAGTCGAGGGTCATGCCCTCCGGCAGCGCCGGCTGCAGGCGCGCCACGGTCTCGTGGATCCCGCGTGAAACTTCGAGCGTATTGGCCTTGGAGATCTGCACCACGCCGATGCTCAGGCCGGAGACGCCGTCCGAACGAGCGATGGAGCGCTCGTTGTCGGCGCCCAGCACCACCTCGGCAACATCGCCGAGCCTGACCAGGTAACCGTCCGCGCCTCGGCCGATCACCAGGTCGCGGAAATCCTCCACCTTCCGCAGGCCGGTATCGGTGCGCAGCGCGAACTCACGCTCGGTCGACTCCAGCCGTCCGGCAGGCAGTTCCACGTTCTCGCGCCGCAGCGCGCCCTCGATGTCGAGGACCGTCACCTGGCGCGCGGCCATCGCCTGCCGATCCAGCCAGACCCTGACGGCGTAGCGCCGCGAACCGCTGAGCCGCACCAGGGCCACGCCGGGCGAGGCCGCGAGCTGGTCGACCAGGATGCGCTCTGCGTAGTCGGTGAGCTCCAGCGAATTCATGCGGTCGCTGGTCAGGTTCAGGTACATGATGGGCTCGGCATCCGCCTCGGTCTTGGCGATGTCCGGAGGGTCCGCTTCAGGCGGCAGGTCGTCCACCACCCGCGAGACGCGGTCGCGGATGTCGTTGGCCGCCGCGTCGAGGTCGCGGTCCGAGCTGAATTCCACCGAGATGTCGGAG
>JAURMS010000076.1 GCA_030830595.1 Gammaproteobacteria bacterium
CTGGGGCGGGGGGGCGGGCGGGGCCCCCGGGGCCGATTCAGGCGGACCCCCGGCACGGCAGGGGGCGGCGCCAGCACCTCAGCCGGGACTGGTTCCTCCTCGGGGGCAAGGTCCACCAGGGTGATTTCCACTTCCTGGGTGGCCTTCGGCGGGGCGGAGTTGGCCTCGGCGCCCGGGCTGCCATCGAAGGCTTGTTCCGGGCCGGTCTCGGGCCGCCCGGTGAGGATCTCCGGCACCACCAGGACCACCGCCAGCACCAGGACCGAGGCCCCGATCAAACGCTGCTTCAAGCGTACGTCCATCTGCCTATTCTAGCCAAGCCAGGGCCGGACCGACGACGTGAAAGGAACCGGCCACGACGACGCGGTCTCCCTCAATGGCCAGCGTCCCGGCTGTTGTCATTCCTTCCTGAAGGCGGGAGACCTCGACATGCTCCAAGCCGAGGTCCGAGGCGATGGCAGACAACGCCGCGGCGCTGCGACCTCTTTCGCCAGGCAACCCACACAGGATCCAGACATCGACGACCTTGCGCAGGGCTTCCAGCACGCCACCGGCATCCTTGTCCTGCAGCAGCCCGATCACGGCAAAGGTTCGACCCCTCACTGGCGCGCCTGCCAGGTTGTCCGCGAGCACCCGCGCTGCAGCCGGGTTATGGGCGACGTCGAGGATCCACTGGCACCCCTTGCGATGGATGACCTGGAAGCGACCGGGCAGTTCGACTGCCAGCAGGCCTGCGCGGACGGACTCGTCCGACACCAGCACGCGCGGCTCGGCCGCAGCCAGCGCGGACAGCGCGCAGGCGGCGTTGGCCAACTGGACCGGCCCTGCCAGCGCTGGAACGGGAAGCCCCTCGCGCCTGCAGCCGGGACCGACAAACGTCCAGTCCTCGGGGCCCTCCACGTAATCGTAATCGACGCCGAGCCGGGCAAGCCGGGCGCCAAGCTGGGTGGCGCAGGCCAGGATGCTTAGGGGCATGTCGCGGGACCCGAACACCGCGGGCCGACCCTCGCGAAAGATCCCGGCCTTTTCCCGTCCGATGGCCTCCACGCTGGAGCCCAGCCATTCGCAATGATCGAGGCCTATCGACACCACTGCCGCCACGTCCGGGTCGACGATGTTCACGGCATCGAGTCGGCCGCCGAGTCCAACCTCCAGCACGGCCACCTCCACGCCCGCGTCCCTCATCAGGAGCAGGGCGGCCAGGGCATTCCATTCGAAGAAGGTCAATAATTCCTGCTGACGAATGGACTCGATGCGCTCGAAGGCCGCCACCAGCGCAGCGTCGTCGACCTCCTGCCCGTCGAGCACGATCCTCTCGTTGTAGCGGCGCAGGTGCGGGGAGGTGAACCGGCCGACCCGATAGCCTGCCGCGCGCAGCATGGCATCCAGCATGGCCACCACCGAACCTTTCCCGTTGGTGCCCCCGACGGTGAACACCAGTGGGGCGGGCGGCAGGACGCCCAGCCGCTCCGCCACGCGCCGAACACGCTCCAGCCCAAGCTCGATACCCTGGGGATGCAGACCCTGCTGCCACTCCAGCCAGCGATCGAGTGACCAGCCCGGCATGGCGGGCCGGCTCAGGCTTCGGCGGCGGGCGTCTTGGCGAGGATGCCAAGCACCAGCGCGATCCGGTCCCGCAACTCCCGCCGGTCGACGATCATGTCGATGGCGCCGTGGTCGAGGAGGAACTCGCTGCGCTGGAACCCTTCAGGCAAGGTCTCGCGGACCGTCTGGGCGATCACCCGGGGACCGGCGAACCCGATGAGCGCGCGGGGCTCGGCCACGTTGAGGTCACCGAGCATGGCCAGGCTGGCGGAGACGCCGCCGGTGGTGGGATCGGTCAATACGGAGATGAACGGGATGCCCTCGCGCGAGAGCCTGGCCAGCGCCGCGCTGGTCTTGGCCATCTGCATCAGCGAGTGCAGACCTTCCTGCATGCGGGCTCCACCGCTGGCAGAAAAGCACACCAGCGGCACACGCTGGGCCAGGCAATAGTCGACCGCCTGCACGAAACGCTCTCCGACCACCGAACCCATCGACCCGCCGAGAAAAGCAAACTCAAAGGCCGCCGCCACCACCGGCCGCCCCTTCAACTGCCCGGCCATGACCACCAGCGCGTCCTTCTCGCCGGTGCCCTTCTGAGCCGCCAGCAGGCGATCGCGGTAGCGCTTGGTGTCCCGGAAATGAAGGGGGTCCTGGGGAACGATCTGGTCAGCCAACTCCTCGGCCCCGACCGGGTCGAGGAAGCCTGCCAGCCGTTCTCTCGCCCCCACCCTCATATGATGGGAACACTTCGGACATACCTGCAGGTTCCGCTCCACCTCGGGCCGGTAGAGCACGGAATCGCAGACCGGACACTTCATCCACAGGCCTTCCGGGACCGACCGCGTCCGGCGTTCGGTCTTGATCCGCGAGGGGATGATTTTCTCGAACCAGGTCATGCGCCGGGCATCATAGCCCATGAACCGGTCGACGCAACCGGCAGGCCAAAGCGCTCGGGGTAGCGGATCTGCTGCAGGGTCAGCCCGCCGGCCGGGGCAGTGAAGCCGGACGCGCGTCGGTCCCTTGATGTCAGCACCTGCTCAACCCATGCCATGGGCTGACGGGCGCGGCCCACCTCGATCAGGGTGCCGGCAATGTTGCGGACCATGTGGTGAAGGAAGGCGTTGGCCTCGATGTCGATCCACACCCACTCACCCTGACGGGCGACCGCCAGCCGCTCCACCCGCCGGATCGGGGTGTTGGACTGACACTCGGCAGCGCGGAAGGCGGAAAAATCATGCTCGCCCACCAGGGCCTGCCCGGCCTCGTGCATCGCCACCGCATCCAGCGGCTGATGAATCCAGCACACCCGGTCGTGGTCGAGGCCTGGGCGGCAATTCCGGTTGAGGATCAGGTAACGATAGCGCCGCGACAAGGCCGAGTAGCGGGCGTTGAAGTCGCCATCGACCCCGTTCACCCAAAGCACCGCGATGTCCCGCGGCAAGTGGGTATTCGCCCCCAGCGCCCAGCCGCGCAGCTCGCGTGGGGCAGGGCTATCGAAATGCACCACCTGACCGCGGGCGTGCACCCCCGCATCGGTGCGACCCCCGCAGGTCACCTCGACAGGATGATCGGCGACGCGACTGAGGGCCGCCTGCAGCGCGGCCTGGACGCTCGGGACATTGGGCTGCCACTGCCAGCCGGCGTAACGGCTGCCGTCGTACTCAATCCCCAGTGCGTAGCGACGCAACTCGGCTCACTCCACCCCGCAGTGCGAGGCGCTGGCCCGAACCGCTCAGGCGTCCCCGGGCAGGGACCGCAGGAGGCGCTCGGCCTCCTCCTTCTGCGATACGCTCCCCTCCTTGAGGACCTCGGCAAGGATACTCCGCGCGCCATCCGGGTCGCCCATGTCGACATAGGCACGCGCCAGGTCAAGCTTGGTCCCCACCTCGCTGAGCGTCAGGGGCTCAAGCCCCTCCGGCTTAGGAAGGTCGTCGAAGGTCAACGGAGCCTCCTCGTCGCCGCCCTCGGCGAGAAGGTCGATCTCCGCGCCCTCCTCGGCGGATTCCCCGGCAACCTGAGCGAGGCTGTCATCCAGCAGGCCGAAGTCCATCTCGATGGCCTCGTTCCCCTCCTCCGCCGACAGGTCGATCTCGGCAGGTTCATCACCGAGGCTCGTCTCCCAGTCCGCCTTGGAGGACGGAATCTCCATGGTGGAATCGCAGTCCGGGAGCCCCGTCTGGAGGGCCTCTGCCTCATTCAGCATCGGCAGTTCCTGGGTACCCA
>JAURMS010000077.1 GCA_030830595.1 Gammaproteobacteria bacterium
ATTTCTGCACGGCGCGCTGGTTCGATATCACTGTGGGTCATGGCGGCAGGATGGGAAGCGAGGCTTTCCGTCCCGCCAAGGCTGACCGCGAGCTTGACCAGCTGCAAGGCGTCGAGTACCTGGAAGGCCTCGGCCTCGCCACCCTTGACGCAGAAGGAAAACGTGGCCCCCGGCGCAATGCATTGGCGCGCATAGAGCTGGCCTTCCTCGCTGGCCGGATCAAGAAATCCGAGATACTGCACGCTCTCGACGGCCGGATGGTCACGCAGGAATTCGGCAACCCGCCGCGCATTGTCCACCGAACGGGTGAAGCGCAGTTCCAGGGTCTCAAGACTGCGCATGAGCAGCCACGCCGTGTGCGGGTCGGTCATGGTGCCCAGGATGGTACGCATGAGGTGGATCGGCTCGAGGGCCTGCCGAGACCCCACGCAGGCGCCCGCCACCACGTCGCTATGACCGCCCACGTACTTGGTCAGGGAATACACCGCCACGTCGCAGCCGTGCTTCAAGGGTTTCTGCCACAGCGGTCCGAGAAAGGTGTTGTCCACCACGACCAGCGGCCGGCTGCCCTGGCGAGCGACCAGCCCATCGGCAGCCCGCGCGCAGGCCTCCAGGTCGACGAGGCCGTTGGTGGGGTTGGCTGGCGTCTCGACGAACAAGGCAGCAATTCGCCCCAGGCCGGCCGCCCGATCGATGGCCTCGCGCAACGGCCCATTGCCATGTCCGGCCCTGAAGCCCACGGTCTGGATCCCGAACTGCGGCAGGATGCGCTCCAGCAGGTAGTCGGAACCCCCATAGACCGGGGTGCTGTGTACGACCACGTCTCCGGGGCGGCAGCAGGCGAACAGGCAGGTAGAAATCGCCGCCATGCCGCTCGAGAAGGCCAAGGCCCGCTCGGCCTGGTCCCAGACCGCCAGGCGCCCCTCAAGGATCTCCAGGTTGGGGTTGTTGAGCCGTGAATAAATCAGGCCCGGCGCCTCCGCAGGCGCGGGTTGCCTCAGTCCATAGGCCAGCTCGAAAAAACGCTTGCCCTCCTGCGCCGAACGGAACACGAAGGTGGAGGTCTGGAAGATCGGGCACTTCACCGCCCCTTCGCTCAAGCCCGGAAAATATCCGTAACCCATCATCAGGGTCTCGGGGTGCAGGGCCCGGCCCTCCATTTCGGTGATTTCCCGGTTGAACCAGGTCATGTCGGGCTCAGGGAGTATCGAGATCGTCGAGGTATTCCCGCTCCCAGGTGCCATCCAGGCATTCAATAATTCCGGGAGCGTGCTCTGCCAGCGCGGCAGAGTTCATATGGGCGTGTTCCGCGTCCTCGCTCTCGAAGGACTCCACCACCGCATAGCGGCGCGGCTCACGCAGCTTGAAGAAGTCGAAGTACAGGGTGCCGGGCTCCGTGGCATGCACGACCTTGGTCAGTGACTGAACGATCCGGATGTAATCAGCCTCCTTACCCTCCTTGACGGTCATCCTTGAGATGAAGGTGATTCTTGGCATCGGATGGTCTCCTGGCTGGGTGGAAGCTAAGATCGTAACTACCGAGGATGCAAAAGGGAATCGACGTGGCTGAAACCTGGCACAGGCTGTTGGCAACGAGTGAACTGGCCGAGGGCGCGATGAAAGCCTTTGAGGTCGACGGTCGGGAGATTGTCGTGTGCCACAGCCGCGAGGGCTGGCATGCGCTGGACAACATCTGCAGCCATGCCTACGCGCGTATGTGCGAGGGCAGGTTGCGCGGCATCCGCCTGATCTGCCCCCTGCACGGGGCCTCTTTCGACGTACGTGACGGCAGCGTGCTGGGCGCTCCAGCGAGCACGCCACTGGCGCGGCATACGCTCAGGATCGTCGACGATCAGGTGGAGGTCGCCCTCGCCGTCTGACCCCGCCGATCAGCGACGCTGGTCGAAACGGCGGCCCACCATCGCGGCCGCAATGTTGACCTTCTGGATGTCGATGGCGCCACCGGCAATGCCCCAGCCCCAGGCATCACGCAGTCGCCGTTCCATCGGGTACTCGCGCGAGTAGCCATAGCCGCCCATCAGCTGCACGGCGTTGCCGCAGACCTCGCGGGAGATTTCGTTGGCGAAGCACTTGGCCAGCGATGAGTCGAGGATCGAGGGGAGCCCCTTCTCTGCGTTGGCCGCCGCCCGCCAGATCAGCAGGCGCGCCGCCTCGACCCGCATGCGCATCTCGGCGAGGCGGATCTGCACGGCCTGGAAATCCACGATCGGCTTACCGAACTGCTTACGCTCCTGTACGTACTGGACCACGTCGTCCAGCGCACCTGAAGCCTGGGCCAGGGCCATGGTGGCGTTTCCGCAGCGTTCCAGGTCGAAGGCCTCCATGAGTTTCTTGAAGCCGCCGGCGGGGACCACGACGTTGTCCAGCGGAACCTCGCACTGGTCGAAGTAGATGTCGGAGGACGGCACGCCGCGGAAGCCCATCAGCCGTTCGCGCGCGCCAAAGGTCATCCCGGCAGTGCCCTTGTCGACATAGACCGCGCCGATCCCCTTGGGGCCCGGGTCGTCCGACAGGCGCAGGTAGACCACATAACCGTCCGCGTGGCCGCCGCCCGAGCACCAGCGCTTGGTGCCATTGATGACCACCCGGTCTCCGCGCACCTCGCCGCGGGTACTCAGGTCGGTCAAGGCCGAGCCGGCATTGGGCTCGGACATCGACACGGCCACCATTTTTTCACCGCGACAGACGGCCGGGATCACCCGCTCCTTCAGCGACTCACTGGCAAAGTGCTCGATGGCCCGCACCGGCCCGACACAGGACTCGAAGACCGGGAAGGCCACCGCACCGGAGACCTTGGCCAGTTCTTCGATGACAATCAGGGCTTCCACGTTGCCAAGCCCCAGGCCACCGTAGCGTTCAGCCACGTTGATGCCGAGGAAGCCCATCTCCGCGAACTCGCGCACCAGCTCAGCCGGAGGTGCTTCGTCCTCCTCCTCGCAATGCTTTGCCACCTCAGGCAGGCGCTCCACGGCAAACTTGCGAGCGGTCTCCTGCAGCGCCAGCTGCTCCTCGGTCAGGCTGAAATCCATCGTCACGGCTCCTGTGGATCGACGTGTATCATTATCGCATGACTGACCTGCCCATCCTCGATGGAATCCGCGTCCTGGACTACGGTCGCTACGTCGCGGGTCCCTACTGCGCGACGCTCCTCGGTTACCTCGGCGCCGAGGTGATCCGGGTCGAAAAACGTGGCGGCGGCGAGGATCGCTACATCGCGCCCGTCTGCGCCAACGGCGAGGGTGGGGTGTTCCTGCAGACCGGTTGCAACAAGAAATCGATGACCCTCGACCCCATGGGTGAGGAAGGCCGCGAGGTGACCCGGCGGCTGGTACAGAGCGCCGACGTGGTCGTGGCCAACCTGCCCCCTTCGGCACTGGCCGCCATGGGCCTCGACTATCCAAGCCTCGAGGCACTGAACCCACGGATCGTCCTGGCCAGCCAGACGGCATTCGGCGAGCGCGGGCCCTATGCCGCCCGGGGAGGCTTCGACGGTATCGGGCAGGCCATGTCCGGAGCCATGTACATCACGGGCACTCCCGGGCAGCCGGTGAAGGCCGCTGCACCCTATGTGGACTACTCGACCGCCGTGCTGGCCGCGTTCGGGGTGCTTGCTGCCCTGATGGAACGCGCCCGCTCAGGCCGAGGCCAACAGGTCAGCGGCAGCCTGCAGGCCACTGCCCTGTCGGTCTTTGCCTCTCACCTCATCGAGCAGGGGGTTGCACACGCTAACCGTGTGGGGACCGGTAATACGGTCCAGACCTCCTCTCCGTCGGACGTCTTTGCCACCCGTGACGGGCACGTGCTGACCCACGTGGTGGGTAACGGCCTGTTCCGGCGCTGGGCGCGGCTGATGGGCGAGGAACAGGCCTGGATCGGCGATCCACGCTTCAGTTCCGACGCGCTGCGCGGCGAGCATCGCGAACCGATTCTTGACCGGATGCGGACCTGGTGTGCAGAGCGCAGCAGTGACGAGGCGATTGCCGAACTCGAAGCTGCCGGACTGCCGGCCGGCCCGGTCTACACACCGCAGCAGGCGCTTGACGATCCGCAGGCGGAGGCCATGGGCCTCTTCCACCGGATCGACGACTATCCCGGCCTGCCCCGCCCGGCGCCCGTACCAGACCTGCCGCTGCAGTTTTCCCGTTCTCCCGCCGGCATCACCCGGCGTCCGCCCACGCTGGGTGAACACACGGAAGAGATCCTGCTGAGCCTGGGTTACGACGCAGGCGCCATAGGGGGCCTGCGCGCGCGCGGCGTGATCTGATCCTTCAGCCTGCGGGCGTCAGGCGATAACCCAGTCGCGGAAAGTGCACGACGATGTCGCCGATCGACGGGTCGACACGGTGTACTGCGAATTCGGTGGGGCTGGAATGCACCAGGGTGCCGCGCACCCCGCCGCGGCGGGTGTCGTCCGGTGAAACTTCCACCACGGCCGAGCCCTTCAGCAGCGCCGCATCCAGCGCATCAATCCCGGCAGCAGGCTGCGGCCTGCTGTCACGCGCCACGGCCAGCGCCTCAGCAGCTGCCATGGGTGTGCGTCGACCATGACCGATCGTGGCCATGCGCTGCTCCCAGGCCTGCAGCGCATCGAGTCCCTCCAGGAGTTGCGCAGCCAGGTCGGCAAAGGCACCCCGCGCCAGCCAGGTGAAGGGGTAGGCCTGCACATCAGCCAGGCCGGGCTTGCTGCCGCCGAGAAAGTCGGAGCCGGCCAGCTGCTGATCAAGCAGGGCAGCATGTGCGCGGAACTGGGACTTGGCGTGCTCCGCCTCGTCTGCCACGGTCTCGAAGTCGATATCCGGGAACAGGTACTGGCGGTCCCGCCGGAATTCCTCGGGCCACTGCGGCAGCATCAGGGCGAGCGCCACCTTGAGCGCACTGCGGAAGAACGCGTCGCTCCACTTCACCATGGCCAGTTCCAGCCCTGAACCCAGCGGAAACAGTGGCGGCGTCGGCAGGCGGCGTTCGAGCTCGCGCGCGATCAACTGTGAGTCGATATAGACGTCCGCGCCCGACTGCAGGACGGGCGTGCCCCGGTATCCACCGGTCAGCGTGACGAGGTCTGCCTTCGGCGGCAGCATCGGCGTCTCGACCCAGCCGTACTGCGCGCCCTTGATGCCCAGCATCAACAGCGCCTTCTGCGTGAAGGGACTGGCGTCATAGCTCCACAGGATCAGTTCACTCATGTTGCTGCTCCCCCTGCTGGTCCGACATGGCCTGCACCGATCCCGCGGTCTGCCCGTACAGGAACCGATAACCCTCGCGGTCGGCCTGTCGTTCGGTGCCCAGCGCCTTGGCCCGCACCACGGCCGGCCGGGCTGCAATGGCCTCGTACCAGCGACCAACGTTCGGAAAATCCTCTATCCGCTGACCCTGTCGCTCCCAGGTCGTCACCCACGGCCAGGCGGCCATGTCGGCAATCGAGTAGTCGTCAGCCAGGTAGCCGGTGTCGGCCAGCGCACGATCCATCACGCCGTAGAGCCGGTTGACCTCGTCGGTATAGCGCTTGATGCCGTAGGGCACCTGCTCCGGTGCATAGGCCCTGAAGTGGTGCGCCTGGCCTGCCATGGGGCCGAGTCCGCCGACCTGCCAGAACAGCCACGTGATCACCGCATACCGGCGATGCAATTCGAGCGGCAGAAAACGACCACTCAGCTCGGCCAGGTAC
>JAURMS010000078.1 GCA_030830595.1 Gammaproteobacteria bacterium
GACGTCCTGATCGCGGTCAACGGCAAGCCGGTGGACAGCCTCGCCGCCCTGCGTCGCGAAATCGACAGTTCAAGGTCGACGGTGGCCCTCCTGCTGCAGCGTGGCGAGGGGCAGATTTACGTGCCAGTGAGGATCGGTTGAGCCGGAGCAGGGGCTTGCCGGCCCTTCACGCTCGTGACAGCCTTGCGGTCATGAACATCGCTCGCACACCCGCCGGTGGATGGCTCGCGTTCTTGCTGTTGCTGGGAGGGCCATGTGTGGCCGCAGGCCAGGAGGTGTTTCGCGACTGCGAGACCTGCCCGGAGATGCTTCGATTGCCTGTGGGCAGTTACGTCATGGGGGCAGGCGCGGACGAGCCTGACGTGCTTGCGGGTCCTCCGGAATCTGAATGGACGGTCATCACCCTGCCACGGGCCTTTGCCGTGAGTCGCCACGAGGTTACTCGGGCAGAGTTTGCGCGCTTCATGCGGGAAACCGGTCATGAGATCGCTCCGGGCTGCCAGATCTGGGATGGATCCCTGTCGCGCTACGCAGACGATGGGCGGCGCGACTGGCGTACGCCGGGCGTGCCGGCCAACCCGCTCGAGGAACACCCCGTCACCTGTGTTGCGTGGGCGGATGCGCAGGCCTATGTGGCCTGGCTCTCCCGCAGTACGCGCCAGCGCTACCGCCTGCCCTCCGAGGCTGAATGGGAATACGCGGCCCGGGCTGGCAGCGTGGCGTCGAGACCCTGGGGCAGTCTCGCGGCCGACGGCTGCGGGCAGGCCAACACCTATGACCTCACTGCACAGGCGAGCTATGCCCTGGGCTGGACGGCGGCGGCCTGTCGGGATGGCTATGCCGATGTGGCGCCCGTCGGGCAGCTGGCTCCCAACGGCTTTGGCCTCACCGACATGATTGGTAACGTCTGGGAGTGGACCGAGGATTGTTCGACCGGGAGCCGGGTCGGCCGCCCGAACGGGCCCGAGGCTTGGACCTGGTTGGGGGGATGCGAGGAGCGGGTGATTCGTGGCGGTGGTTGGCTGTCCCCCCCATCGCGCAGCCGCAGCGGCCACTACGCGTCGGCGCCGGCTGGCCTGCGCGCGGACTACCTCGGTTTCAGGGTGGCCCGCGATATCGAGACCGGCAGGAGCAGCCGATGAAATCGGGTCACCTGCTTTGGCTGGCTGCCGTCCTCGCCGTGGGCGCGGAGGCCCAGGCGCCGGCCCCTTTAACCCGCGACTGCGGCGAGTGCCCGGAGATGTTGCTGATCCCCCCAGGAGAATTCCGCATGGGCACGCGGCCGGGAGACCCCGAAGCCGATCGCGCCACGGGAGAGGTGCCGGAGGTCCTGATGAGCCTCGGCCGGCCGTTCTTCATGGCGGCACGCGAGATCACGGTCGGCGAATTCGCGCTGTTCGTCGAGGACGGTGGCTATGATCCACCCCGCGGCTGCCGGGTGCTGAGCGGGGGTCAGTGGGTGGAGGATCCGGAGCGCAGCTGGAGGGATCCCGGTTTTGCCTTGCCTCCCGCGCCGGCGGATCCCGTGACCTGCATCGACTGGGAAGATGCCCGGGCTTACGCGCAATGGCTCTCGGCTCGTAGCGGACGCAGCTTTAGGCTGCCCGCCGAGGCCGAATGGGAATACGTTGCCCGGGGCGGTACCGACTTTGCGCGTTACTGGGGCACGGCCGAGTCACGGCAGGACCAGCCGGTCACCCTGGCCTGCGACTACGCCAACGTGCTGGATGCCGGTAGCCTGGACCTGACCGCCCTCCGCTTGCGCAACGCGGCATGCCGTGACGGGGCTGCCGAGGTGAGCCAGGCCGGCCGCTACCAGCCCAATGCCTTCGGCGCTTACGACATGATTGGTAACGTGCGCGAATGGACCCAGGATTGCTACACCGCCAGTTACAGCGGGCGCCCGCGTGACGGCCGGGCGTGGACCTGGCAGGGTGGCTGCGGCCTGAAGTCCGTCCGCGGCGGATCCTGGGCCAGCGAGCCGTCGCGGGCCAGGGCAGGCGCCCGGGATGCGGAGCCGCCCGGTCGCCGCCAGTCCGATCTCGGGTTCCGGCTGGCGCGGGATTTCGAGCGTGCCGATGCGCCCGCCGATTCGGCCTCAGGCGAGGCGGATGCTGCGCCAGGAGCCGCTGCGCCAGCGCAGCCATAGGCATACGCCGACGATCACGGCGTAGATGGCCAGGGCGCTCCAGCCGCCGATGGCGCCAAGCCCTGCTCCTGGCCCACCGAACCAACCCTGTCCGGGGGCAAAGGTGAG
Source organism: Gammaproteobacteria bacterium (assembly GCA_030830595.1). GTDB lineage: Bacteria > Pseudomonadota > Gammaproteobacteria > Steroidobacterales > Steroidobacteraceae > SG8-30. The sequence goes on from JAURMS010000078.1 coordinate 2,258, forward strand.
CAGATAGCTCAGCGGAACGAACACCGTAGCTCCCAAGCCGAAGACGACGATGGCCGGCACGTTCACGTCTCCCGCGCCCCTTAGGCAGAAGCTCGAGCCGAAATTGAGGCCATCCGCGAACTGATAGATCGCGGCGATCCACAGCAGGGTCAATGACAGGCTGATGACCGCGGTGGCGTTCGGGTCGCTGGCGTTGACGAACAACGGAGTCAGCCAGGGTCCGCACAGCGCCAGGAGCAGGCCGAGCCCGCCCATCCAGAGGGAGACCAGCCTGATCATGCCGCTGCCCAGCCTGGCTGCCCAGTCACGATCGCCTGCGCCGATGGCCTGTCCGACCAGCGTGGTGCCCGCCAGGGCCAGCCCGATCCCCGGCATATAGGACAGCGAGGTGGCCACCATCACGATCTGGGTAGCCGCTCCGTCGACCGCACCGATACGGACCTGCATGAGCTGAAACAGTGAGACGGCCAGCAGGTCGGAGGCGGCGGTGCCGGCCATCGGCACCCCGAGGCGGAACTGCCGCCAGATCAGCCGCCCGCTCGGGCGCCAGGTGAGCGTCGGACGCAGCCGCGCACGATCGACCCGGAACACCAGGATCAGGGCCACGACCACGCCGAGCGCCTGGGCCGCAGTGGTGGCCCAGGCCGCCCCTGCGATGCCGAGGTCGAGGCCGAAAATGAACCACTCGTTGAGGAACACGTTGGCGAAGGCCACCACCAGTGTGATCATCAGCGGCAGTCGGGTATGACCGATGCCATTGAAATAGGCAGTCAGCCCCCACAGCGCCACCGCGAGCGGACCGCCGAGCATGCGCGGGTTCCAGTAGTCGATGGCCAGGGCCTCGATGTGGGGGGGCAGCCCGAAAGGCCCCAGCAGGCCGCTGCCCTGCAGGATGACCAGGATGAACAGGGGCAGCGTGCCCAGTGCACCCCACAGGCCCATCCACATCGATTGGCTGGCACGCCGGTAGCGACCGGAGCCCCAGGCCTGCGCCGCCAGCGTCTGGACCGCCATGGTGGCCCCGCTGAGCAGGAACATCGCCAGCATCACCAGCCAGTACACCGCCGAGATGGCAGCCGTGGCATCCACAGACAGGCGGCCGATAAACCAGGTGTCGGTCAGGCCCAGCACCGCCTGGATAGACGTGTTGAGCACCAGCGGCGCGGCCAGCGCTGCCACTGCGCGCCAATCGATGTGCCTCGAGCCGTCGGCGGCAATCCGCTGGGCGGGGACACGCGTGGAGGATTCTGGTCTTGCCTGCATGGTGGAGGGGAACTCGGGGGACGCGAGTATACGTGACCGGGACAGCGGGACGATGGGCTACAATTTCGGCATGAATGACTCAAGCCAGCCCATCGAAACGGAGTGCGTGATCATCGGCGCCGGCCCGAGCGGCCTGTTTGCCGTGTTCGAACTTGGCCTGCTCGGCATCAAGTGCCAGGTGATCGACTCACTGGCCAATCCGGGCGGACAGTGTACGGAGCTCTATCCCGACAAACCGATCTACGACATCCCGGCCCTGCCGGTCTGCGGCGCCCAGGAACTGGTGGACCGTTTGATGGAGCAGATCAAGCCATTCGGGGCGGGGTTTCACCTCGGTCAGGAGGTCACTCGCGTGACGCCCCGGGAGGATCGCCGTTTCGAGGTCGAGACGGCGCTCGGTACGCGTTTCGACGCGGGCGCCGTGATCATTGCGGCGGGGCTGGGCTCCTTCCAGCCGAAGCGTCTGGCGGTGGACGGTGCCGGCGAGCTGGAGGGTCATCGGCTTCACTACCGGGTCAGCCAGGCCGATCGTTTCCACGGCCAGGACCTGCTCATTGCCGGTGGCGGCGACAGCGCGCTCGACTGGGTGCTCGAGTTCTCCGGCAAGGCACGCTCGGTCACGCTGGTTCACCGGCGCGAGGATTTCCGCGCCCAGCCTGCCAGTGTCGAGCGCATGAAGCACTTGGCGGCAAAAGGTGAGGTGCGCCATCTCACCGGGCAGGTCGCGCACTTTACGGTCGCGGACGGCGCGTTGCGCGCTGCCACCATCAAGTTGCTCGCTGGCGGTGAAGCCGAGGTGACCTGCGATCACGCCTTTGCGTTTTTCGGCCTGCATCCCAAGCTGGGTCCCATTGCAGAGTGGGGACTCGAACTCGAAAAGAAGGCGCTCAGGGTGGACACGGAGAAGTTCCAGACCAGCGTGCCCGGGATTTTCGCCATCGGCGACATCAATACCTATCCCGGCAAGAAGAAGCTCATCCTCTCGGGTTTTCACGAGGCGGCACTGGCGGCCTTCGGGGTACAGGCGCACGTCTATCCGGGCAAGCGCCAGTTCCTGCAATACACCACCACCAGCCCGGTGATGCAGCAGCGTCTCGGCGTCCAGGAGGGCGGCTGAGTCAGGTCGGGTCCGGAAAGAAAGCGACCGGACCGGGACCAATCAGGGTGCCCTCGTCTCCGCCGATGCAGCCGACCTCGAGTTCCAGGGCCAGTGACTCGGCAAAGCGGATGGTTTTCGGCTGCACCAGCCTGCCCGCCACCCGCAGCGCCTCGCTCCAGTCCACCGCCCGGTAGCGTCGCGGCGGCGGGCCGGGTTCCGCCGGATCCCGTTCGTAGAGCCCGTCGACGTCCTTGACCAGGCGGCAGCGGCCGCCCAGGCGCGCAGCGAGAAAGAGCGCAGTGTAGTCGGAGCCACCGCGCCCGAGCA
>JAURMS010000079.1 GCA_030830595.1 Gammaproteobacteria bacterium
TGAACGCTTTTTTGTTGCATTAAAGTTTGGCGGAATTCCGACTCAATCTCATCTCCGAAAGGCCCAACGAATATACCGCCTACGATTACTAAAAAGAGAAGCCATCCGACTGCCGTGGGAAATACGGTGTCAGTGTTTTCGTCAATAATTTTTGCTCGTTTAACCAAGTAGGCAGGAAATGCCACAATCCAAAACAAGATCAGCAACATTACCCACTTGCCGGGACCACCGAAGTATGGGTCATCAACTTTCTTTGCGTCGATTCCGACCAAAATAATTGACAGAAGAAACAAGGCTATCCATATCAAATCTAGCATTGCCGCCCTCTCTATTACCGTGTTTGATTTTTGTCAGAAGCCATTGATGTCATTCGCTTCGCTGATCGTGGCGATCGAGAGATGCTGATGATCCGGTATGGCTCACTCCTTTGAGGCGATGGGCGAAGGGTAGCAGAGGTGTGCGGATGTTGGCGGTGGCGGTGCGGTGAATTTGGCACACCATCAGTTAAATTGGACGCGATTGTCGACTGTTGTGATGTGTAGGGAGTCTTTGAAAACAATCGCTTATAATTGCCGGCAGTTGGCAATTATGGGCCTGCCCAGACTCGTAAGCGGTAGGTCGTCGGTTCAACTCCGGCCCGGGGCGCCATCAGCCCGCATTCTTCTCGCCGGGGTGCTTTGGATGTCCTTGAGGATGAGGATCGCCTCGGCCACAAGCGGCTAATTTCTCTCGATCCCTGCGAGGGAGGCCAGTACGCTGCGACTGCCCTTGAAGGGTCGCCGCCCGTGCATGACGAGGTAATTATCGATGAGCGCGACATCACCCACCTGCCATTGAAGGTCGAACACTCCGGCGTAGGCGATCCTGGCGACTTCCTCCAGGTCCTCGACGGGGATGTCGCTGCCGTCGCCGTACAGCACTGAGCGCCTTGCCTCATTCCGCCGATCCTGCCAGCCACAGAAGGCGGCGATCAATTGGTTGAAGAAAACCTCCTGTCCCGAGGGTGCACGTCGGATGGCAGGCAGCATGGGAGTCAACACCCGCAGGCTATCGTGTTCCTGCCATGACCAGCCATACCCGAGGCTGGCGAGGCGGTGCTCCGCCTCTTCCCGGGTGCCAACGCTGAGGGTGTCTCGCCAGCTGCGGCCCTGCCCGGAGGCGGAGTCGGTGTCCGCCGGCATGACGTAGGTATAGCGCACGCCGCGCGCGCGGCAAGCCTGGACGAATTCAGGCAGGGCGCGCTCCAGTTCGCACAACAGTTGGTCTGAACGCCGTAGTGGCGTGGCCCCGCCTGAAGTCGGCACCTGCTCGCAGCAGAAGAACAGTTGCCGGGGAAAGAGGGGAGTTTGGGCCATCTCGTGGTGGAGAAAAATTTCCACATGCGGCGGGGCCTCGTTGGCCGTAAACACCCGTGGAGTACGGTTTCGGCGGACGGCGTTCGACAGGGAGGCCTCGTAGGTGAATCCCTCGAGCCCGAAGGCACCGACCCAGGCGTCAAATTGCTCCGCAGTGTCCACGGCGAATCCCCGGAACAGGAGGGCGCCGTGGGTGCTCAAAGCCTCGAGCCAGGCAGCGCAGGTGGCGCCGTCTGGAGTCAGGGCCCCACCATGTTGAGAGGGTTCAATGATCAGCGGCGCGCCGGCGGACGCGGTCGTCGGATCAATCATAAATGGGGTAGAAGCAGTCGAAGGCTTGATCGCAAAACACTGCAGGGTCGTTGAAGCGGCGATTGCGGTTGAGCTTGCCGAAGTCCCGCATTTCCTCCTCAGTGAGCGAGAAGTCGAACAGTGCCAGGTTCTCGCCGAGTCTTTCCGGGCGACTGGTCTTGGGAATGATTGCGGTGCCTCGCTGCAGGGCCCAGCGCAGGACCACTTGCGCCGCGCTGCGGCCGAGACGGGCTGCGGCTGCCTTGACCACCGGTTGCTCCAACACGGAGTCGTTGACATCTGCCATGCCGAGTTCCAGGTAGGACAGCGCGCCAAGTGGCGAGAAGGCCGTTACGGCAAGCCCGTAGCCTTGTGCCAGGCGGAGCAGACGTTCCTGCGTCAAGAACGGATGGGCCTCGATCTGCAGCATGGCGGGTCGGATTCTCGCCGTGGCCATGAGGTCATGGACCAGGCCGGTGTTGTAGTTGCAGACGCCAATTTCCCTGACCAGTCCGGCTGTCACCAGATCTTCCATGGCGGCCCAGGTTTCGTGCAGGGGGACCGCATCGGGTTCCATGCGGGGATGCTTCGCCGTGGGGTCGTGAATCCACTCCGGGGGATAGCGGGTGGCGAAGTCGACGTACTTCAGGGCGATTGGAAAGTGCACGAGATAGAGATCCAGGTAGTTCAGGCCCAGATCGCTCAGGCTGCGCTCACAGGCGGCCCGGACATGCTCTCTGCGATGGAAGGTGTTCCATAGCTTGGAGGTGACCCAGAGCTCCTCCCGCCGAACCAATCCCTGGGCAAGCGCCTGCCGGATGCCGAGGCCGACCTCGGGCTCATTGCCGTAATCGGCTGCGCAGTCCAGGTGGCGATAGCCGGTGCTGATGGCCTTCACCACAGTCTCAGCCGTCATATCCCGCGCAATTTTCCACAATCCAAGGCCGATAGCCGGCATCTGCGAGGCGCCCACCTGGATGGATGTACTCACCGTCATATGCTTTCACTCCACTGCAAACAAGTCCAGGCCCTGGTCGGCGCAATACTCGCCGATATCGACCGCTTGACCCGTAGTCATGGAGTGCTGGGCGGCGCTGGCCACGACCATTGACCACAGGGCCTGCTCGGGGGTGGCGGCATCAACCGGCTTTCCCTCCAGCCGATCCATCAGCGCAAGGTGCTCGAAGAAGGTGGCCCCGTAATGCCCACTCTGCTCGATGGCTGCCGGATACCCCAGGCACCTGCCATCGTAATCGGGATGTCCGCCGACCTCTACCTGCAGGCGTGCGCGCGAGCCTGCGGTGGGCCGGAAGCTCGCCTGCTCACTCGCCACCAGCCTGCCCAGTGGTCCTGATACCACCATTTCCTCATAGAGCTCCTGGCTGAACATGTTCAGGATAAAACTGGCCCGAATCCCATTCTGGTATTCGAGGATCACCATGGCGTGATCGTCGATGTCCGAGCGATGGCCATCCTGCTCGAAGTTGAGGAAGTTGACCGCCCGACCGCCACTGGCAAAGACCTTTATCGGACGGGCTTCCGCCATGAGATTGATCAAGTCGAAGTAGTGGCAGCATTTTTCTACCAGCGTGCCGCCCGAGTAGCGGTTGAACTTGTTCCATTGCCCGACCTTGTCGAGAAATGGCGGGCGATACTCGGCCATGCTGATGGTCTGGACAGGGCCGAGGCTGTTCTTGACCTTCACCTCATGGAAAGCGTCCACGTACTGGGCCTTGAAGCGGTATTGCATGCCCAGCTGGATAAACGTCGGGTGATTCGCCGCAAGGGTGACGATGGCCTGGGCATCCGGCAGGGTGGTGGCCATGGGTTTTTCCAGCAACACGGGCTTGCCACAGGTCGCCACGGATTCCAGCACCCGCCGATGGGTATGGTTGGGGGTACAGATGACGATGGCGTCTACGGAAGCCGAGGCGCAGGCCCTGGCCAGCGAATCGAACACCTGCAGGTCTTCGCCAGTGAGGCGCCGATAGGCGTCTTGTGCCCGTTGAACGCTCTGGGCGTTCGTGTCGTGGATACCGGCGATGTGCGCCCGTCCGAGCAGGTGAGCGACCCGAAGATGCTCGCAGCCCATCATCCCGGCTCCCACGATCAACAGGCCGGGACGCGGCCGGGCACGCGGGGTGGTGTCGATGGATTCAGAGTCCGTGATCAACTCGGCGACGGTCCGGCTGAAAAATCTCGGCCTCATGGCAGCTTCCCTGCGGGCGTCGGATTCGCTTCTCGACCCAGCCAGCCACCCCAAAATGCCAGGTTCAACACCAGCACAGTTGCAAGTGCCGGCCAGAACAGTGACGTTGGTCCGCCTGCCAGGCCGAGCGGTGAAAAAACCAGGTAGAGCACCACCACACACGATACCAGGGACAGGGCGGTGGGCACCGCCAGTGGCCATGGCTTCAGGTCGACCCGGGGCTTTGCCCGGAAGTGCCAGGGATCCTGCCGCGGCTTAAGCCAAGCCAGGGCCAGCATGATTGCGACCTCGATGCCA
>JAURMS010000080.1 GCA_030830595.1 Gammaproteobacteria bacterium
GTCTTGGTCGCAAAGCCTTCCTGGGCGGAGCCCAGCATGACGCCGATGCGTCGACCGTGCAGGTCGGCCGGGGTGGCCAGCTGGCTGCCTGACGGCTTCGGCGGCTGGACGATGTTCCGCTTGAGCGCAAAGACCCGCGTATCCGTGGCGTAGTAGGGGTCCGAGAAATCAATGCGTTCCTTGCGCTCCTCCGTAATGAACATCGAGGTGGTCAGCATGTCGACCTTGCCGCTGGTGAGGGCGGCAATGAGGGAGGCAAACTGCATGTGCGAAAACTGCGCCCGCTTGCCTTGGGAAGCCGCAAAGCGTCGCGCCAACTCGATGTCGAAGCCGGAAAACTCGCCGTTGAACACCGCACCAAATGGATATCCACCGGCACTGGTGCCCACTCGGAGTACGCCTGCAGACCCCTCCGCAGGCAGCTCAGGCATGACGCGCTCACCGCGCTTGAACCACCGATCCACCATGTCCTGATAGGTGCCATCAGCACGAATATTGGCCAGGAAGGCGTTAAAGTCGGCGCGCAGGGCGGGATTGGACTTGCTGAAGCCGGCGGCCACCTCGGAGGCAAACAGGGGCTCATCAAGGACGCCCAGTTGTGCCTGGGTCGCGACATTTTCCCTGACGAAATCACGGTCGGCGACGGCCATGTCGATCCGGTCCGTGGTGAGGCCCAGGATCAGGTCCGCCCCATGATCGAATTGCAGGACCTCGGCCGTTGGGTAGGCCTTACGAAGGTAGACGTCCTGGGCAGAGCCCAGCACGACGCCCACCCGCCGACCATGAATGTCACCGATTGACGTCAGTTTTGGCTTGCCCGGCGCTGCAGCGGGCCGCGCGACCATGTTCTGCTTGAGCGCGAAAACCCGAATCTCGGTGTTGTAGTACGGGTCGGAAAAATCGATACGCTCCTTACGCTCTGGCGTGATGAACATACCGGTAACCAGCATGTCGACTTTTCCAGCGACCTGGGCCGCGATCAAGCCCCCGAAATTCATATTCAGGAACTCGGCCCGCTTGCCCTGCGAGGCGGCGAAGCGCCTGGCCAGTTCGATGTCGAACCCGGCGAACTGCCCGTCCTGGATGGCCCCGTAAGGGAAACCGATGGCCGCGGTGCCGACGGTGAGGGTTCCTGCCGTGCCCTCCGCCGGCAGGGGGGGCATGGTCCGCTCCTTCCGAACGAACCAGCGCTGGATCATGTCTTGGTAGGTGCCGTCCGCACGTATCCCCGCCAGGAACCCATCGAAGGCCTCGCGCAGCGCCTGATTGTCCTTCTTGAATCCGGCCCCGATGTCCATTGAGAACAAGGGGGTCTCGAGCATGGCCAGTTGGGTATTGTCAGCGAGGATCTCATTGAGAGAATCCCGGTCGGCGACGCCCGCGTCTACCCGTGTGCCTTCCACCGCCATCACCAGGTCAGCGGTATTGTCGTACTGCATGACTTCCGCGGTCGGATATTGCTTGCGGACATACACGTCCTGGACCGAGCCGAGCAATGCCCCGACCCGGATTCCGGCCAGGTCATCGTTGGAACGGATCTGGATTGCCTCATCGGCCTCCGGCTTGGCAGGGCTGCCTCCACCAGGCTTGCGGACCAGCATCACCTGGGCGTTCTCATAGTAGGAGTCGCTGAAGCTGACGAACTTCGCGCGCTCCTCGGTGGCCGTCATGCCCGTCACGATCATGTCGATCTTGCCCGCCTGCAACGCCGGAATCAGGGCGGCAAAGCGCATGTTAGAGAACTCGAGGGGACGTCCCAGCGCGACGCTGATCCGATAGGCCAGTTCCCCGTCGTGCCCGGTGACCCGGCCCTTTGCATCCACGAAGTTGAACGGCTCACGGGTGGCGGTGACACCGATGCGCAGCGGTTCTCCCTGTGTCGGCAAGTCGAGGATGGGTTCTTCATAGGGCCCTGAAGTGGTCTTGAACCAGCGCGCCTGCATGGAGGCCAGGGTGCCGTCGGCCTTCAGGTCACCGAGGATCTTGTTGACCTGCGCCAGCAGTTCCAGCGAATCCTTGCGGACTGCGATGGAGGTGTTTTCCGGCTGGAGGGGCTCATCCAGCAGCGCCAGTTCGGGATTGTTGCGGACGATCAGCGTGGCGACCGGGCGTCCGGTGACCGTGGCGTCGAGTTGTCCAACCAGGACGGCACCCACGGCATCCATGGGGTCGTCGAAGCTCTTGATGTCTGCGTCCGGGAAGCGCTGCTTGGTGATGGCCTCGCCAGTGGTTCCCGTCACCACCCCGATGCGGGCGTCTTTAGCGTCATCCAGTTGCTGGATGTCCTTGTCGTTCCGGGAGTCGCAGGCTACGACGGACGTGAGCAGGCAGCAGGCCACTGCCAGTCTCGAAAAAATATGCATCAAACCCCCTGGGCGGTCGATTCTTTCGCTCGGGAAAAACCGCTTTACTTGCCGGCAGAATAGCCGAAATCGATGGCGTAGTCTGCGCCAGTGATCGCCGCGGCGGCAGGTTGGCACAGGAAGAAGACGAGCTCCGCGACTTCTTCCGGCTTGACGAAGCGGGCTGAGCGCCCTTGCGGGTACTTTGCCAGCAGCGAAGCCTTGTATCCCTGGGGATCGCCACCGCCGTAACGATCGGCCTGGAAGTCCAGCATGGGGGTGGCGGTGTCCGCGGGGCTCACGGTGTTTACTCGTACGCCGTCAGGCGCCAGGTCCAGAGCCAGCGCCCGCGTGAAGTTGGTCAGTGCCCCCTTGGAGGCGCAATAGGCAGCCGCACCCACGTTACCCTGCCGGCCGGCGTCGCTGGAGAGATTCACGATGCAGCCGCGGCTGGCCCGGAGTGCTGGGATGACTGCCGCACACATGAAGAAGGCCGCCTTGAGGTTGACGTCCATGACCAGGTCGAAATCGGCCTCGCTGAAGGTCTCCACCGGGCCCTCGCGCCAGACGCCCGCTGCGTTGACCAAGGCATCCACGCGTCCGCAGTGAGACATGGTTTCGGCAAACACGCCGAGGCAGGCGGCCGAATGGCGCAGGTCGGCAGGGATCCGGACGGCGAGGGCGGTGTCGGCGGCCAGCCCAGTGAGCAGCGCGTCATCAAGGTCGGTGGCGGCAATGCGCCAACCCCCTGCGGCAAAGCGTGCCGCGATGGCTCGCCCCATGCCGCCCCCGGCTCCGGTCAGCAGCACTACCGGGGAGTCGCTCAAGCGCGCGCCTCGATCACCGAGTTTCCGCCGTCGATGACCCAAAGCTGGCCGGTCACGTAGGAAGCTGCCGGTGAGCAGAGGAATTCGATGACGGCCGCCACCTCATCCGGGGTGCCGGACCGGCCCATAGGGGTGGCCTGGCCTGCCCGTGCCTCGGCCTCGGTTTGCGAGGCCGAGGCAATCCAGCCGGGGGCTACGGCGTTAACGATGATGCCGTGCCCGGCCAACTCCAGTGCCAGGGCCCGGGTGAGGCCCACCATGCCGGCCTTGGCCGCTGCATAGGCGGCATCCCCCGGCATGGCCGAGATCGGTCCAGCCGTAGAGGAGACGTTGACGATCCGGCCGTAGCCCCTGGCGGACATCCCGGCAGCGAAGGCCCGGCTCACCAGGAAGGCACTGGTCAGGTTGCGCTCGATCGAGGCTTGCCATTGAACCAGTGACATGTCCGCGACTGGCGCCGAGGCATCCAGTTCTCCCTGCACTGCCATGCCGGCGTTATTGACAAGCACCTCAACGGGCCCCAGCCGATCGGCCTGTTCTCTGAGCGCTGCCACCGTCTCTTCATCACTCAAATCCCCCTCGAAAGCGAATGCGGATGCACCGGCCTCCGCCAGTTCGCGAACCCGCTCGTGGATGCGTGAGGTGAAGCCGGCGAGCAACAACGTATGGCCGGCGCTCGCCAGCCGCGCAGCGGTGGCGAAGCCAATGCCTTGCGGGCTGCCGGCGCCGGTGACGATGGCCAGGGAGGCTGGCTTGGGGATAGGCATGATGGGTTAGCCTAACCTACCGCCCAAACGGCGGCATCCTGACTGGGGTTACACTGGCAACCATGACGGTCAGTGACGCTGTACCCCCGTCCCCGGAAAGGCGGATTCGGCTCGGCATTCTCGATGCCGTGCCGGCCGAATATCTGCTGCCGGGCGAGAAGAGCGATCCAGAAAAATTCATCGACCTGTTTCAATCGGTTAACGCGCGCCTGGATTTCCAGGTCTATGAACCCACCCGGCTTCATTTTCCTGTGGCAGTGAACGCCTGTGATGCCTACCTGATAACCGGCAGCCCGTGCAGCGCCTATGAGCCGCTCGAGTGGATTCCGCCGCTGGAGTCGTTCGTCCGCGACGTCTATCGCGCTTCCATCCCCCTGGTCGGAATCTGCTTCGGCCACCAGTTGATTGCCCAGGCGCTGGGCGGCAAGGTGGCGAAAGCGGATGCTGGCTGGGTTCTCGGCATGCATGACTTCACCATTACCCGGCGCCAGGCCTGGATGACCGATGCCTCAGCTGGTCATGCACTTCATTTCATCAACCAGGACCAGGTAGTCCGCCTGCCACCGGGGGTGGACTTGTGGGCTTCTTCAGATGATTGCCCGGTGATCATGTACGGGGAGGGCAACCGGCTGCTCTGCCTGCAGGGTCATCCCGAACAGCCAGAGTCCTCCATGCGGGCCTTTGCGGAAAAACTGACGGAGCTTGGCAAGATCAGCGATATGAGGGCCCAGCAGGCGCTTAGATCCATGGAGGCCAGGCGGCCTGACTCGGACCTGGTGGGTCGCTGGCTCAGCACTTTTCTCGGCGTCGATTGACCGCTGCTTGGCTCAGGCACGTCGCTGCGCAAGGAGGCCTGGGGCCAGGAGCACGGCAGAGGCAAGGAACAGCGCCACCGATACGCCGTTGACCAGGTCGTAACCCCCTGCGCCAAGCAGGCTTGCGGCAATGAAAGGCCCAATGGCATACCCGATGAACTGCATGGAAACCCCGTGAACCACCAGGCGTCCCCGGGCATCGAAAGCCGCCATCATGGCCAGAAGATAGGGCACGCAGAGATTCCAGAGCAGGTTGAAGCCACCGACTGCCAGCCAATACACGGGGGCGCTGACTTCACCCAACAGCAGGTAGATGCTCGCCGCCCCACCCAGCACGCCAATGGCCAAGGGCAGGGCACGGCCGAAGCGAAGCTCCAGCACGACCGGCAGGAACGCACCGGCGATCCCAAGGAACTGCGAGACAGTCAGCGCATTGGCGACGTCCTGCTCAGCCATATTCGCTTCCAGGCCCACCAGGAAGAGGTACGCCCAGACCACGCCGACCGCCGTGTTGTAGACCAGCATGCCAGCGAGCGCGGTCAGGCGGGTGAACACCGGGAAGGGCGACTCCGCGGTAAGGGCTTCAGTCTCCGCGCCAGATGAAGAGGGCAGGGAGCGCACGAACAGCAGGCCCGACGCGCAAAACAAGGCAAGGGCCACCAGCACCCCATTCATGCCAATGGTGGAAAAGGCCCACGGCATGGCCAGCAGTCCGAAGGCGCCGTAGGTCAGCACCCACACCACGATGTAGCCAAAGTTACGATCAGGCCGTGAGGTCAGGCCCATCATGGTGAAAGTCAGGGAGACCAGCCCGCCGGAACCCAGTCCGGTCAGGAACCGGATGGCCCCTAGCGTCGTAAAATCATCCACGCCGATCGATGCCAGGTTCCCTGCGGTACAGGCGATCAGGCACACATACAGCATGCCGCGCCAGTTGATGCGCGATGCCAGCAGGCTCATCAGGACCGTAGTGGCAGCGATACCGAACATCTCATAGGAGGCGATCAGTCCGGCCTGCTCCTCCGTCAATGACAGGTAGCCCACCAGGCCCTGGACATAGCCGGGTTGCAGGATGAAAACGCAGGGACCAATGACCGCCAGGTAAACGATGGCAGTGATGGAACGCCTTGAGTTGATGTCATGCATGGGTCGCTCCGCCTGATTGTTCAGTATCCACTCACCCAGTCGGGCAGGATCAAGCCGTTTTGCTGCGCGTAACTCTCCCAGTAGGCGATGAGTTCCGCCAACTTGTCCGGGTACTGCTGGGCAAGGTCACGGCTCTCTGCCAGGTCATTGGCAAGGTCGTAGAGTTGCCATGCTCCACTCCCGAACGGGGCGGGCATGTGCACCAGTTTCCAGTCGCCTAGCCGCACGCTACGCTTGCCGAGCAACTCGTCGGCATAGACACGCTGCTGCCAGGCTTGGTCCGTGGCGCGTCCCTGCAGGATCGCAAGTGCAGAGACGCCGCTCATGGGTTCAATGTCCCGATCACCATGCCGATTACCCGGGTGTACCACCCCAGCGAGATCGAGGATGGTGGGTGCCAGGTCCTTGGCAAGGACCAGGGCATCCTCGATGCGCGCGGGTCCAAAGCGCCCAGTGCCACTGACAAAGGCCGCCGTGCGCACCCCGCCCTCGGTAGGAAAGGCCTTGTAGAGACCGAGTGCAGGAGAGGAGGCGCGGGCCCAATTGGGACCGTAAAAAGTGTAGGAACCCGGACGGCCCATGTTGTCGAGGCTGAAATCATGCGCCTCATCCAGCACCTTGCGAATGGCGGGAAAGGCTTCTGCCGGCCAGGTGTCGTCGTAGTCATGACCTTCGGCGCCGTTGTCCGACAGGAAGATGACGACCGTGTTGTCGAGGCGCTTGCTCGCCCGCAGGTGATCCATCAGCCGGCCGACGTGGCGATCGATCTCAAAAATCATCGCGGCATAGACTTCCATGGCACGAGCTTCAACACGCCTGGTCTGTTCGTCGAGCTCCCCCCACGGACGGCCCTTGGGCGCCCGAGGGGCAAGACGCGCCGTCTTCTGGGCCAGGCCGAGGTCTATCTGCCTGCGCAGGCGCGCTTCAGCAATGGCATCCGGGCCCTCGTCATAGCGGCCCGCAAACCGGGCAATCGACTCATCGGGTGCCTGCAGCGGCCAGTGCGGTGCGGAGAAGGCGAGGTAGGCAAAGAAGGGTTGTTGTTGGTCGCTGTCGAGGTATTCGATCATGCGATCGACGAAGTACTGCGAGGAATAGTCGAAGTTGCGCGGCAGCTCGCTGATGAGATGACCCTCGTCACGGTATTTGGCCTTCGCCAGAGGGTCCGGTGAGTAGGCCGGCCGCATGTCGGCAAAGTGGCTGGCATTGGTCAGCATGGCAAAGGATCGGTCGAACCCGCGAGCCGCGGGCCCGTGCTGCTCCTCTGTGCCCAGGTGCCACTTGCCGGTCATGTAGGTCCGGTAGCCCGCCTCACGCAGTAGTGTTGGAACGGTGACAACCCGTTCGTTCAGGTAGCCTTCATAGCCTGGTTGGTTGCGCTGGTTCGGAGCCAACTCCTCCTCCAGGTTGCCCAGCCCGGCCCGGTGGGCGTCGACACCGGTGAGCAGCATGGCCCTGGTGGGTGAACAGGCAGCCGCCGTGATGAAACGACTCAGCCGAATGCCGGATTGAGCGAGGGCGTCCAGGTTGGGGGTTGGAATCTCTCCACCGAAACTGCCGAGGTCCGCATGGCCCATGTCATCGACCACGATCAGCAGGACATTGGGTCTGCCCTCGCCCCGGACAGAGGTCGACTCGCTTCCTATGGCCGTCGATGGGTTCATCAGGTTGAGCAGCAAGCCGCATGCGACAACGTGAAGGCCGGGACGATTCAACACCTTACGACTCCCCCTGGTTTGCTATGCTCATTCTGGTCCATGCGCAGCCAAAATTACCTCAAGCTGGCGCTCGATGCTTACCAGAAGCGGTCTTTTGGTGAGGCGGAACGCTGGTTGGGCCAGGCCGTGCTCGAAACCCCCGACAATCCGGATGTGCACGCCTGGCATTGCGAGATCTTGCGGAGTGCAGGCAGGTTCCCGGAGGCGGAGTTGGCCGCCCAGCGGGCCCTCGGTTTGTCCCCGCGACACGCGGATGCACTGTACAACCTGTCGGTAGTGCTGCTGACGACCGGCCGCGAAGCCGAGGCCCTGGCCCTGCTGCAGGTGCTGGTGCAGGCCCACCCCGAACATGTGTTGGCATGGCACAACCTCGGAATCCTGCTGGAGCGGAGCGGAAGTCCGGCCAGGGCACTCGCCTGCTATGAAGCGGCTACGGCCACGGGTCGCGCCTTGCCGGCCACTGCAGCAAGCCTGGCTGCGCTTTTGGTTGAACTGGGCCAGCATGACCGGGCCCGTGAACTTTACGCGACCCGGCTTGCGGCTGACGCGAACGACGTGGAGGCTCATTTCGCCTATTCCCGCCTGGTGACGTACCGAGCTGATATGGCGGAATGGGTGGCCCTGAAGAGGGCGGTGGCCAGTCTTCCATCGCTGCCCTGGCAGGCCGCAGTCAAGCTCGGTTTTGCACTTGGGAAGGCGCAACAGGACCTTGGCGACTACGAGGGTGCCTTGGGCGCCTTCATGGCTGCCAATGAGCTCCACTATCGGCACCGCCCTTACGCGGAATCCACCCATCATGCGCTTTTGGGCGA
>JAURMS010000008.1 GCA_030830595.1 Gammaproteobacteria bacterium
CTTGCCGTGGTGGCCGCCGAGGACCAGCGTTTCGCGGAACATCATGGCTTCGACCTTGAATCCATTCGCCAGGCCATGGAGGCCGCCGAGGGTGGGAGCCGACTGCGGGGTGCGAGCACCATCACCCAGCAGCTGGCAAAGAACCTGTTCCTGTGGCCGGGACGCAGTTGGGTCCTCAAGGGACTCGAGGCCTGGTACACGGTGCTGCTCGAGGCCCTCTGGAGCAAGCAGCGCATCCTGGAGGTCTACCTCAACAGCGTGGAATTCGGCCGTGGGGTCTGGGGCATCGAGGCAGCCAGCCAGCATTTCTTCAAAAAGCCCGCCGCCCGGTTGACTCGCCAGGAAGCGGCGCTCCTCGCCGCCGCCCTGCCCAACCCGCTGAAGTTGCGCGTCGACCGCCCAGGGCCGTGGCTGCGTCAGCGCCAGGCCTGGGTGGTCTCGCAGGTGGGCGCCCTGGGCGGACGCGCCCACCTGCGGGTCATCGAAGAGGCCGCTTGAGCCCGCCTCAGAACTTGACCGTCACCCTGCCGTAGAGGAAGCGGCCGGCGCGGCCGAACGGCGAGTAGTTCGAGAAGGGCGTGTTGCCGGTGCTATTTAGGCTGGCCGGGTAGGCGTCCGGATACTCGTCGGTCAGGTTGTCCGCACCGAGCGCCACGCGGATCATGTCGTTCACGTCATAGCGTGCCTCGAGATCCACCAGGGTCTTGCCCTTCAGGGTGAAGTCCGTCGCCGCGGTGGTGCCCGGAGTCAGCGCCTCGCCGTAACGCGTCGCACGCAGGGTGGCACCGAACTGGCCGAGCGACCAGTTGAGGTTGGCCGCGTACTTGTCCTTCGGGTTGCCTTCCTCGTAGGTCAGCACGTTCACCCGACCGAACAGCGGCGGGGTGGAACCGGCCGGGAAGAGCGCAGCGAGAGCGTCCGACAACGGCGGCACCTTGGTGACCTCAGTCTCGTTCCAGTTGCCGACCAGGGTGATATCGAAGCGGCCGGCACCCTCGGTCTCGACGGGCCAGTTGATGACCACGTCGACACCCTGGGTCTCAGTGTCCACGCCGTTGACGAAGAACCGCCCGCCACTGACCCCGATGAAGCCAAGGCTCTCGAGGTAGGTACGGACCTGCGACTGCGTGAGGTTCTCGGACAGCACGATCCGGTCCTCCATGTCGATCCAGTAGGCGTCGACTGTGAGGGTCACGGGACCGAGTTGGGCCACGGCACCCAGCGAGTAGTTGACGGACTTTTCCGCATCCAGCGGGGTGGCGCCGAGGGCGGCGGCACGCGGGTCACTGACCGGGAAAGTCTTGATGTCGAAGGGCACGCCGCCGATGAAGTTGGTCGAGGTGGCGGCGAAGTACTGCTGCGGCAGCGAGGGCGCCCGGAAGCCGTTCTGTACGGAACCCCGCAGCGCAAAGTTGTCGGTGAAGTCATAGCGCAGGGCCAACTTGCCCGACAGGTTGCTGCCGAAGTCGGTGTAGTCCTCCGCCCGGATGGCCGCCGAACCGAGCAGCCGGTCGGTGATGTTGGCCTCGAAGTCCACGTACACGCCCGTGGCGGTGCGACTGTCGTCGACCACGTCGCCTGGCTGGAAGCCCGGGAACACCTGCGAACCGGAGGCCTTGGTGGGATCCCCGTTGCGATAGGAGTCCGGCTCGCCGGCGGTGATCGAGTAGCTCTCGCGACGGATCTCCATGCCCACCGCCACGTTAAGCGGCGAGGCAAACACGCCGGTGTCGAGCTGGCGGACACCAGAAACATTGAACACGGTCTGCCCGTAGTCGAAGCCACCTGCATCGAACACCGTGGGGCTGGTGGCACCGAGCGAAGCATTCAGGGTGTTTTCGATGGTGTACATCATCTCGTTGAAGCCGAACACCACCGAGGCGTCCATGGCCCAGTCGCCCCATTGCCAGTCCACGCCCACGGCGGCGCTGTAGTCGCGCACCTCGGGGGCGATGATAGGCAGGAACCCGTCGGGATAGATGGCGATCACGTTGCGGGCATCCAGGGCCCGGCGATAAAAACCTGCCGACTTTGCATCGCGATCCTGGTAGCTGGCCCAGCCGTAGAGACTCGCGCCGTTGCCGAGCTCCTTGCCGAAATTCCCGAACAGCGTGAGCTGCTGGACCTCGGGTTCGCCATACCAGGCGTTGAAGCGGTTGATGGTGGCCTCGCGCGGATCGAAGGCGCCGTCGATGAGCGGATACTGCTGACGCACATCGTAGCCATCACGCTCGGTGCGGGCCTGGTCCTTGTACTCCAGTGCGAGGGTCAGGAATCCGTCACCCGCCAAGGGGAGCCCCTTCCAGGCCGTGACCGTGGTGGTCTCGCCATCGGAGACGTCGCGGGTCACCTTGCCGGGCGCGCTCCAGTTGGCACCCGCCGGCGCAGCGCCGGTGGGGATGGTGTAGCTGGAGTCCCGGAAGCCATAACTGACGGTCACCTCGCCGCCCTCGCTGGCCTCCTTCAGGCGCACGTTGATCACGCCCGCGATGGCATCGGAGCCGTACTGGGCCGAGGCACCGTCACGCAGGACTTCGATGGCCTGCACCGCTCCGGTCGGGATGGTGTTGAGGTCCACGGCGGCTGCGCCACGCCCGATGGTGCCGTTCACGTTGACCAGCGCGGAGGCATGTCGGCGCTTGGAATTGACCAGCACCAGGGTCTGGTCTGGCGCCAGGCCTCTCAGGGTCGCCGGTCGAATGGTGTCGGTGCCGTCCGCCAGGCCCGGCCGAGGAAAGTTGAACGACGGCAGGGCCACGGACAGCGCCTGATTGAGTTCGGTGACACCGGCGTTCTGCAGGGTCTCGGCGGTCACGATGTCCACCGGCACGGCCGTGTCGGTCGCCGAGCGGTCGGCCACGCGGGTGCCGGTGACCACGACCTGCTCGAGTTCAGTCTGGGCGAGGGCCGCGGGAACCACGGCCGTCAGGCCGACGGCGCCGCCCAGCACCGATGCGACGGCAAAACGCAGCGAATTCATGTTCAACTTCCTGTTGTGCCTGAAGTCTAGACATAAGCAAAAATTCGGCCGGATCTGGTCAGGCCATGATTTTGCTTATCAGTTGATAGTTAGCAACAACCAGGAACTTGGATTCAAGCCCCCCACATCATAACCGTTGCTTATTTGCTACAAACCGGGAGAGGGATCGGCTCAGGCCGCCTCACCGGCAGGCTCGTATCCGAGGCTCGGCGCCAGCCAGCGCTGGGCCTCGGCGAGGCTGACGCCCTTGCGGGCCGCATAGTCACGGACTTGGTCCAGGCCTACCTGCCCCACCGCGAAATAACGGGCCTCGGGGTGGGCAAAGTACCAGCCACTCACCGAGGCCGTGGGGTACATGGCGAAGGACTCGGTCAGGCGAATACCCGTTGCCCGCTCGGCATCCAGCAGTCGCCACAGGGTGGCTTTCTCGGTGTGGTCAGGACAGGCAGGATAGCCGGGCGCCGGCCTGATGCCGCGATAGGCCTCGCGAATGAGGGAATCGTTGTCGAGTCGCTCCTCCGGCGCATAGCCCCACAGTTCCCGCCTGACCCGCTCATGCAGCGCCTCGGCGGCTGCCTCGGCCAGCCGGTCGGCGAGCGCTTTCAGCAGGATCGCGGAGTAGTCGTCGCCGGCCGCCTCGAAGCGCGCCACGTGTTCCTCGATGCCGACGCCCGCGGTGACCGCGAAGGCGCCCAGATAGTCGGCCATCCCGCTCGTCCGGGGTGCCACGAAATCAGCGAGGCAGGACTGCGGCTGGCCCGGCGGCTTGGCCTTCTGCTGGCGCAGGTGGTGCAGTCTGGCCAGGACCTCATCACGGCCGGCCCCGGCGTAGAGCTCGATATCGTCACCGACCGAAGCGGCCGGGAAGAAGCCCACCACCGCCCGGGCC
>JAURMS010000081.1 GCA_030830595.1 Gammaproteobacteria bacterium
CGGTGGCGGCATACGCAGCCCGGCCGTTGTCTACCACCAGGTGGCTGGCATCGAGCCGCGGCCGGACGTAGTCGGTGTCGATGGCGGTGATGCCATCGGCGAAGTCGGTCAGGCGCGCCTCGATGTCCACCGCTGGCGCGAGCCCCGACCCTAGCGCTTGGTCGGGGTGTACAGGCCCTTCTGCGAGGAGTAGTACGCCGCCAGCGCCTTGATGTCGGCATCGGTGAGCGCGCCGGCGAAGCCGTTCATGATGGCGTTCTGGCGGCGACCCTTGCGGTAATCCTTCAGCGCCTGCTCCAGGTAATCGGCGTGCTGGCCGGCGAGCGTCGGGTACTCGGGCAGGATGCCGATGCCATCCTGGCCATGGCAGGCCACGCAGGTGGCCGCCTGCGGCGGCGCCGTACCCACCGGCGAACCGGTGGACTCGGCGGCCTCACCCTGCATGAACAGCGCGATGTCGATCTTGTCCTGCAGCGCGAGCGTGGTCGAGAGGCCCTGCATGGTGGGGTGCCAGCGGGCCTTGCCTTCGTATTCGTTGAGGGCGGCGACCATATAGTCGGCGTGCTGGCCGCCGAGCTTGGGCACGGAGTAGTTCGGATAGGCGTTCTTGTAGTTCTCGATCCCGTGGCAGCCGTGGCAGGTGTAGGCCAGCTTGCGGCCACGCTCGGCATCGCCCTGGACCTGGGCCATTACGGGGAGGGCGAGGATCGTCAGGCTCAGGACGACCACGGCACGAATAAACGCCATCTCTGTGCTTCCTGGTGTAGTTGCGGTGACCCCGCCCGGCAGGGCTGGGCGGGGGTGCATGTTACTGAGAAGTCTGGGGAAATGCCACTAGGTGGCGAGCTTCAACCTTCACCCACCCAGAAGCCTTGTTGCGCGTCGCGCAACATGCGATGGTGACATTGGCAAGTGCCTAGGACGATCACCGGAAAGCTGGCTGACCATGCAAACCCCATGACTACCCTCGGAACACCGCTCACGCCACACGCCACCCGCCTGATGCTGCTCGGCAGCGGAGAGTTGGGCAAGGAAGTCGCCATCGAGGCCCAGCGACTCGGGGTCGAGGTGATCGCCGTCGATCGCTACCCCAACGCGCCGGCCATGCAGGTGGCGCATCGCAGCCACGTCATCGATATGCTGGACGCCGCGGCGCTGCGCCGCCTGATCGAGCAGGAGCGGCCGGCACTCATCGTGCCGGAGATCGAGGCCATCGCCACGCCCGAGCTGCTGGCGCTGGAGGCCGAGGGCTTCCGGGTGATTCCCACCGCACGGGCGGCGCGGCTCACCATGGACCGCGAGGGCATTCGTCGGCTGGCCGCAGAAACGCTTGGCCTGCCCACCTCGCCCTATCGCTTCGCCGACGACGAGGCCGCCTTCGCCGCGGCCATCACCGAGCTCGGCATGCCCTGCGTGGTCAAGCCGGTGATGAGCTCCTCCGGCAAGGGCCAGAGCGTAGTGCGGACGCGTGAGGACATCGACCGCGCCTGGCAGTACGCACAGGGCGGCGGTCGTGCCGGCCGCGGGCGGGTGATCGTGGAGGGCTTCGTCGAGTTCGACTACGAGATCACGCTGCTTACGGTACGCCACGCCAACGGCACGGCCTTCTGCGCACCCATCGGTCACCTGCAGATCGATGGCGACTACCGCGAGTCGTGGCAGCCCCAGCCCATGAGCGCGGCCGCGCTGGCCGAGGCCCAGCGGGTGGCCGAGAAGGTGACCGCAGAACTCGGGGGGCACGGGCTGTTCGGCGTGGAGCTCTTCATTCGCGGTGACGAGGTATTGTTCAGCGAAGTGAGCCCGCGGCCCCATGACACGGGCCTCGTCACCCTGATCTCGCAGGACCTCAGCGAGTTCGCGCTGCACGTGCGCGCCATCCTCGGCCTGCCGATTCCGGCAATCCGCCAGCACGGGCCGTCGGCCTCCTGCGCGCTGCTGGTGGAGGGAGAGTCGAAGGATGTGGTGTTCGGTGGCCTGGAGGCAGCGCTCGCCGAGCCCGACACCGCCATCCGCCTGTTCGGCAAGCCAGAGGTGAAGGGCAAGCGGCGGATGGGCGTGGCGCTCGCGCTGGGTGCCGACCTCGAGGAGGCGCGCGCCAAGGCACGGAGTTCAGCCGCCGCGCTGGCCGCCGGCGTCAGGGTTTAGCGGTCAGGTGGCGGCGGCGGGCTGGCGCAACAGGCCAGCGATCTCGAAGCCGCTGCCCAGTCGACTGGCGTGGCGCTCGAGCAGCTTGACGATGGCCTCGTAGCCCACTTCGGTGGCCCAGAACATCGGGCCTCCGGTATGCCTGGGCCAGCCATATCCATACAACCACACCACGTCGATGTCCGAGGCCCGCTGGGCAAAACCGCCCTCCAGGATGTGCGCGCCTTCGTTGACCATGGCGTAAAGGGTGCGAGCGATGATTTCCTCGTCGGTCACCTCACGATCGACGCAGCCTGAACGGGCGCGGAATTCGGCGATAATCCGCTCGGTCTCCGGCGAGGGCCTGGGCTTGCGATCGTCGCCGTAGTCGTAATAACCGCCGCCCGTCTTCTGGCCCCAGCGCCCCGCAGCACAGATCGCATCCCTCAGCGTCTCGATGCGCTCGGGATCGCGGTGCCAGCCCACGTCTACGCCGGCCAGGTCCTGCATCTCGAACGGCCCCATCGGCATGCCGAAGCGCCGGTGCAGTGCGTCGATGCGCTGCGGGGTGACACCCTCGAGCAATAGCTGCCGCGATTGTTCCTGCCGCACCCGGAGCATGCGATTGCCAATGAAGCCATAGCAGACGCCAGCGACCACCCCCACCTTGCCGATGCGCCTTGCCAGGCCCATGGCGGTGGCCAGCACCTCGGCCGAGGTCTCCCGACCCCGCACCACCTCCACCAGCTTCATGACGTTGGCCGGAGAAAAGAAGTGCAGGCCCAGAACGTCCGACGGACGGCTGGTGATCGCCGCGATCTTGTTGATGTCGAGATAGGAGGTGTTGGAGGCGAGGATTGCGCCAGGCTTCGCCACGCGATCCAGGCGAGCAAAGACTTCCTTCTTGAGGTCCATGCTTTCATAGACTGCCTCGATGACCAGGTCGCAGTCGCCGAGAGCGGCGAAATCGAGGCTGGGACTCAGCAGTGACAGGGCCTGCTCGACCTGCTGCCCAGTCAGGCGTCCCTTGGCGGCCGAGGCCTCGTAATTGCGCCGCATGATCCCAACGCCCCGCTCGAGGGCCTCGCGCTCGGCTTCAACCAGCGTGACCGGGATGCCGGCTGAGAGGAAGTTCATGGAAATCCCGCCACCCATGGTGCCGGCACCGATCACGCCCACGCGCCTGATAGACCTGGTCTCAACATCGCCGGGCAGGCCATCCACCTTGGCAGCCTGACGCTCGGCGAAGAAGGCGTGCCGCAGCGCTCGCGACTGCGGGCCGTTTACCAGGCCGCGAAACAATTCGCGCTCGCGCGTGAGCCCCTCATCGAAGGTGCCACTGATCGCG
Source organism: Gammaproteobacteria bacterium (assembly GCA_030830595.1). GTDB lineage: Bacteria > Pseudomonadota > Gammaproteobacteria > Steroidobacterales > Steroidobacteraceae > SG8-30. The sequence goes on from JAURMS010000081.1 coordinate 3,473, forward strand.
ATGCGCATGGCCTCGATGCAGGCGCCGGGCGCGTGGAGCCCCTCGATCCTGCGCCCCAGTCGCTTGGCAACCACATCAATATCGGCAACCGTTCCCAACACCGGCAGCTCGCGCGTCCGTCGCACGGCGGTGGTGGCTTCCGCCAGCCGAACGGCTTCCGACAGCAACTGATCGCCCTCGACCACGCGGTCCACCAGCCCCAGCTCGAGCGCACGCCCGGCCGTCACCGGTTCGCCGGAGATGATCATTTCGAGCGCGGCACCCACGCCAACCAGGCGTGGCAGGCGCTGGGTCCCGCCCGCGCCAGGGAGGATGCCGAGCTTCACCTCCGGCAGGCCAAGCCGCGCCGATGACACCGCCACGCGGTGATGACAGCCCAGCACCAACTCCAGTCCTCCACCTAGCGCATCACCGTTGATTGCAGCGATCACCGGCTTGTCGCAGTCCTCAATGGCCTCAATGAGTGCCGGCAGGCTGGTGGCGGGCAGCGTCGGCGGCTTGGCGAATTCGCGGATATCGGCGCCTGCGGAGAACATCCGACCGGTGGCGGTGATGACCAGCGCGGATGCCGACTCGTCACGACGAAAATCCCCGACCACCGCCATCAGCTGCCGGCGCAGCCCTGCGCCGAGGGCATTGACGGGAGGATTGTCGAGGCAGGCCACCAGGACCCGCCCCTGCCTGTCTTGCTTGATCACCAGCTCTTCCATCGCAGGCTCCTGCTCAACGACGCTGGTCGAAGCGACGACCCACCATGGCCGAGGCGATGTTGACCTTCTGGATGTCGATGGCACCCCCGGCAATGCCCCAGCCCCAGGCGTCCCGCAGGCGTCGCTCCATGGGGTATTCCCGGGAGTATCCGTAACCGCCCATCAACTGGACGGCGTGACCGCACACCTCGCGCGATATCTCGTTGGCAAAACACTTGGCCATCGAGGACTCCAGCAGCGAGGGCAGGCCCTGCTGCGAATTGACCGCGGCGCGCCAGATCAGCAACCGCGCGGCATCGACGCGCATGCGCATCTCGGCGAGGCGTAGCTGCACCGCCTGGAAATCGACGATCGGCTTGCCGAACTGCTTGCGCTCCTGCACGTAGGCGACCACGTCGTCGAGCGCGCCGGAAGCCTGTGCAAGGGCCATGGTGGCATTGCCGCAGCGCTCCAGGTCGAAGGCCTCCATCAGCTTGCGGAAGCCCCCTGCCGGCACGATGACGTGATCCAGCGGTACCGCGCACTCCTCGAGGAACAGGTCGCAGGACGGCACGCCGCGAAAGCCCATCAGGTTTTCAGGCGAGCCGAACTCAAGCCCAGGGGTCCCCCGCTCCAAGTAGACGGCGCCGATGCCGGCCGCCCCGGGCGCATCCGACAGGCGGCAATACACGACGTAGCCGTCCGCATGGCCGCCGCCGGAGCACCAGCGCTTGGTCCCGTTGAGCACGACCTGCGAGCCCTCGATCCGGCCACGCGTCGTCAGGTCGGTCAGCGCCGACCCGGCAGCCGGCTCCGACATAGACACCGCGACGATCTTCTCGCCGCGGCAGACGGCGGGAATGACCTTCTGGCGTAGCGACTCGGGAGCGAAGTGTTCGATGGCGCGCACGGGCCCGACGCAGGATTCGAACACCGGAAAGGCAACGGCGCCCGAGACCCGCGCGAGCTCCTCGATGACGATCAGGGCCTCGAGGTTACCGAGGCCCAGCCCACCGTACTCGCTGGCCACGTTGATGCCCAGGAAGCCCATCTCGGCATACTCACGCACGAGCTCCCTGGAGGGCGGGACCGATTCCTCCTCGCAGCGCCGGGCCTCGGGAAGGAGGCGTTCCTGGGCGTATTTCCGGGCGCTTTCCTGCAGCGCCACTTGCTCGTCGGTCAGCGAAAAATTCATGTCATCAAGCCCCCGTATGCCCCTGTTTCAGCCCCTGCATTAGGCCCCAAAGCATGATGACCGAGCACTCATATCCGGATCCAGACGTATGAAGGAAAAGCGAGTTTCAGGTGAATTTGCATAGCCCCGATAGTTCAAGCTGCCTTCGTGGGTTGCCGCCGGACTGCCCCGCCTTGGCATTTGCAGGAGATGGGGTGTCGTGCCAATCGTTGACTCAGTCATCGAGGGACCTCCCAAGGGCCCCTATGACGTTGCCGTTGTCGGCTCGGGCGCGGCGGCGTTGCTGGCTGCCTGCCACGCCCATGACCTCGGGGCCTCCGTAGTGGTCCTTGAGAAAACCAACTTCCTCGGCGGCACCTCCGCCATGTCCGGGGGTGCGCTGTGGATCCCCAACAACGGGCTCATGGCGGAAGCGGGTATTGAAGACAGCGAGCAGGAGGCCTTTGCCTACCTTCGGTCGGTCATTCCCGCCGGGCAGGTCGCCGACCATACCCTCCTCACCTATCTCCGGACCGCACCGAGGATGGTGGAGTACCTGCAGAGCATCGGTGTGCCCTATCACCCGGTGGCGCTGTATCGCGACTATTACCCGTCTGTGCCCGGCTGGAAACAGGGCGGCCGAACGATGGACTGCGAGCCGCTGGACGGGCGCCGGCTCGGCCGGCATCTCGATCTCCTGCGTCAGGGACCGCCCGCCTCGCGCTTCCTGTCCCGGATCAACCTGTCGATCACGGAAGTGGCCGCGATCCAGGCCGTGGTGCCGGGCTGGCGCAGCCTCGCCCTGGGCGCCCTGTTGCGCTACGGCAGCGACCTGATCGGGCGGTTTCGTGGATCGCGCGATCGTCGACTATGCCTGGGGGAGGCCCTGGTGGGTCGCCTGCTGCTGGCAGCGCTGGCTCGGGACATTCCCGTGCATATCAAGGCACCGGTCAGCGAACTGCTGCTGGATACCGAAGGCAGGGTCGGCGGCGTGAGCGTGGAAGACCCAGCGGGGTCACAGCATGCCGTCACAGCCCGCCGGGCGGTCGTGGTGGCATCAGGCGGCTTCGAACGCAGCCCGACCCTGCGTGGGCAGCACCTCGCCCAGCCTACTCACCCTGACTGGTCGGCAGGCAGCCCGGGCAACACCGGCGACATGCTCCGGGCTGCGGAACAGGTGGGCGCTGCCACCGCCCTGATGGGCGAGGCCTGGTGGGCCCCAGTCGTGATGTGGAAGGGGCAGCCCATCGTCCTGTTCTTCGAGAAGTCGAAGCCCGGGCTCATGATCGTGGACCAGCGCGGCCAGCGCTTCATGAACGAGTCCATCACCTACAACTCCTATGGCCGCTGCATCTACGGCCAGGACTACCAGCGCAGCGATCGCGTGCCGGCCTATGTGATCTTCGACCGGACCTATCGCGAGAGGTACCTGTTTGGCGGACTGCTGCAGGCCAGCCTGTCACCGGACTGGCTCAACCCAGGCGCCTTCGGCGAGGGCGCCATGCTCCGCAAGGCACCCACCCTGCGAGCGCTGGCGAGTGAACTGGGTATCGATGCCGACGGTCTGGAAGCCACCGCGAACCGGCTGGGAAATTTTGCCCGGAGCGGCATCGACCTCGATTTCGGGCGCGGCGCCGACGCGCATGACCGGCAATACGGGGATGCATCGGTGCAGCCCAATCCCTGCCTGGGCCCCATCGAGAAACCGCCCTTTTATGGCGCACCGCTGTACCCGGGGGACATCGGCACCAAGGGCGGCCTGTGCATCGACGACGACGCACGGGTCCTGGATGAGCGAGGCCTGGCAATCCCGGGCCTCTTCGCGGCAGGTAACTGCTCGGCATCCATCATGGGCGACACCTATCCAGGGGCCGGCTGCACCCTGGGACCGGCGCTGACCATGGCCTATCGCGCCAGCCATGCGGCCATGCAACCGGCTTAAAGCGCCCTACGGAGAACAACGGAGCGATCCAGATGGCAACGACGAGTGACTACAAGTTGGGCGAGTTCCAGTATCCGCGAGGCTGGTTCATGGTCGCGGAGGCCTCGGAACTGGCGAAGGGCGCCCTGCCGATCCGCTTTTTCGGCAAGGACTTTGCCCTGTTTCGTGGGGAAAGCGGGCGGCTGGTTTGCCTCGACGCGCACTGCAAGCATATGGGCTCGCACCTCGCCGGATCGGCGACCTCCTCCGTGGTGGTGCATGGCGAGCAGATCCAGGGCGACTCCATCCGCTGCCCATACCACGGGTGGCGCTACAACGCGCAGGGCGAGGTCGACCACATTCCCGACTACGACGGCCCCTGCCCCAAGGCAGCGAAGCTCAACACCTACCTGGTCAGGGAGGTCATGGGCGCCGTCATGATGTGGCACGATCCCGAAGGCCAGGCGCCTGATTTCGAGCCCCCGCAGCTGGCGGAGTGGGACGCGCCCGACTGGGTCAACGGGCCCTATGACCATCTCGGTACGCTGGCCGTGCATCCGCAGGAAATCCTCGACAACATGGCCGACTCGAACCACCTCGGGCCCACCCACGGTGTACCCCCCGAGTACTTCGAGAACGAGTTCAACGGTCACCTGTACATCCAGCGTCAGGGCGGCTTCCGGCGGGAGTACAACGCCTACCTGAGTACCCACACCTGGTACACCGGACCCGGACTGCTGCTGTCACGGCAGGCCATCGGCGACATGCGTGGCATTGAATTCATCTTCCACACACCCGTGGAGGATGGGGTGACCAAGGTCTGGCACAACAACCTGTTCAAGGCCGGCACCTCGACGCCGGGGCCGGCGGATATCGAGGCCGCGCGAACCATGCAGGATGCCGTGCTGGCTGCGTTCAGCCAGGACTTCCAGATCTGGGCCAGCAAGGTTCCGGCCCTGCAGATCATGTGCCTGCCCACCGAGCGCAATTTCGAACTGGGTCGGAGCTGGTATCGCCAGTTCTACAACCCGCGCAGTGCATGCGACAAGACGCTGCGACTGCCTACCGGCAAGCATGTGCCCAGCCACAAGCTGCCGCCGCTGGACATCGCCTATCAACTCGAGGCCGAAGGTCGCCAGTAACCGACACCATCAAGGGGGACACCATGGAGAGCGCCGTCACGACGAACAACAGGCTGCCGGATACCGGCCCCATCCAACTGCAGGGCTGCCTCGACCTGGTCGAGACCAACGCCCCGCGCGCCCGCAAGGATCGAATGATCGCGGCCGAGACCGTCGAGGCGATCAGGCAGAGCGGCCTGTTCCGCAGCTTCGTCCCCACCCGCATGGGTGGGCTGGGCGCCACGCCCCAGCAGTGGCTGCGGGCATTGATCGCACTCGCCGAACGTGACATGGGGACCGCCTGGATCAGCGGCATCATTTCGGTCCATGCGTTCCAGATCTCGCTGATGGACAAGGAGACCAAGCAGGAGATCTACGGCAGCGAGCCGGACACACTGATCAGCAGCTCCTACAACCCGTTCGGCGCCAGGACCCAGGTGACCGAGGGCGGGGTGATGCTGAGCGGCCGCTGGGCCTGGAGCTCCGGCTGCGA
>JAURMS010000082.1 GCA_030830595.1 Gammaproteobacteria bacterium
AAGGGAAGGATCAGACTCATGGTGAAAGGGAAGGCGAGAGTATCGGCCCTGCTCGCAGGCGTGTTGCTCAGTGGGGCTGGCTCAGCCCAGGGCCCGGATGCCGAGGGGTTTTCCGGCCCGTTCCGGGTCGGAAATCACACCTGGGAGAGCCGCCAGGCCTTCATCGATAGCGGCGCGAGGTGTGGCACCAAGCCGCTGGCTGCAGAAGAGGCCCTTCGTGTCGAACAAAGGCTGGGGCCATTAGTGCAACGGGCGCTCGATGCGCGCGGTGGCATCCAGTTCAAAAAGCCTTCAAATCCCGGAGGCGGTGGAGGCAGTGGAGGCGGGGGCGGCGAACCCCCACCGCCGCCGGTCTCCCCCAATATCAGCGTACACTTTCATGTCATTCACGACGGCGACATCGGCAGGCTTACTGCTCAGCAGGTGTCCAACCAAATCGGGGTGCTGAGCACGGCCTTCGGCGGCGCCGGCTGGACGTTTACGCTCGTAAACACGACCTACACCGACAACGCGACCTGGTTCGGCGGCATTGGCAGTTCCACGATCGAGCAGCAGGTCAAAACTGCGCTCCGCGTGGGCGATGCCAAGGTGCTCAACGTCTATTCCGCCAATCCCGGCGGCGGCCTGCTGGGCTGGGCGACTTTTCCGTCTTCCTACTCGACGAATCCCACCAGGGATGGGGTGGTGATTCTCTACTCCACCGTGCCCGGCGGTGATGCCTATCCATATAACCTCGGCGATACGCTCACCCACGAAGTGGGCCATTGGCTCGGGCTCTACCACACCTTTCAGGGGGGCTGTAACGGGGGCGATGGTGTGGCGGACACCAACGCGGAGCGGTCCGCTGCCTATGGCTGCCCGATCGGCCGGGACAGTTGTACAAGGTATTCCGGTCCCGATCCCATCACCAACTACATGGACTACACCGATGACGCCTGCATGTTCGAGTTTACGACCCAGCAGGACGCTCGCATGGAGGCAGCCTGGGTGACTTATCGGGACCCCAGCAACTAGGGTGGGAGCCGGAATGGTGGGCGGTACAGGATTTGAACCTGTGACCCCTGCCGTGTGAAAGCAGTGCTCTACCGCTGAGCTAACCGCCCTTTGAGAAGGGATCGCGATTCTACGTAGGCGCGGCCCCAGTGGTCAACGAAGCCGGCTCCCCGGAGCCGGCTTCGGCTACAATCCCGGCCCCATGACCGTCCGCACCCGCTTTGCCCCGAGCCCCACCGGCATGCTGCACATCGGCGGTGTGCGCACCGCCCTGTTCTGCTGGCTCTACGCCCGGCGCCATGGGGGCCAGTTCATTCTCCGGATCGAGGACACCGACCGGGAGCGATCTACCCCAGAGGCGGTGCAGGTCATCCTGGATGGCATGGAATGGCTCGGGCTCGAGGCGGACGAGGGCCCCTTCTATCAGACCCAGCGCTATGAGCGGTACCGGGAAGTCATCGAGCAGTGGCTCACCGAGGGCAAGGCCTACCACTGCTATTGCAGCAGGGAAGAGCTCGAGGCCCTGCGTAACGACCAGCTTTCTCGAAAGGAAAAGCCCCGCTACGACGGTCGCTGTCGCCATAGGACGGGGCCGCGTGAGGGCGTGACGCCGGTTGTCCGCTTCCGCAACCCCGATGAGGGGGAGGTGGTGGTCAACGACGCGGTCCATGGGCCCACGGTGTTCCGTAACACCGAGCTCGACGACCTCATCATCCTGCGCTCCGACGGTAATCCGACCTATAACTTCTGCGTGACGGTGGACGACTGGGACATGCGCATCACGCACGTCATCCGGGGGGATGACCACCTGAACAACACCCCGCGGCAGATCAACATGCTGCGCGCGCTGGGGGGTGAGCCGCCCGTCTATGCCCACCTGCCCATGATCCTGGGCCCTGATGGGGCCAAGCTCTCCAAGCGCCATGGGGCGGTGAGCGTGCTGCAGTACCGTGAGGAAGGCTATCTCCCGGAGGCGCTGCTGAATTATCTAGCGCGGCTCGGCTGGTCGCATGGCGACCAGGAGATCTTCACCCTTGAAGACATGTGCCAGCTGTTCGATATCACCGATGTCAATAAGTCTGCCGCAGCCATCAATCCCGACAAGCTGGCCTGGCTCAACCAGCAGCACCTGATGCGGGCCGACGAGGCGCGGATTGCCCGGGAACTGGCTTGGCAGCTTGCCCGCCTGGAGGTCGATACCACGGCAGGTCCTGACCTCAAGGGCGTGGTCCAGGCCCAGAAAGAGCGTGCCAAGACTCTCAAGGAGATGGCCGCCAACAGCGTATTTTTCTTCCGCGAACCCGCCTGGTACGAAGACAAGGCCGCCCGCAAGAACCTCACCCCGGAAGCGCGGCCCCTGCTGGCGCGGATCCGGGAGGTGCTGTCCGGCCTTGACGACTGGTCTGCTGCTGCCATTCACGCCCAGATCGAGGCCGTGGCCGAGCAGGCCGGAGTAGGACTGGGCAAGGTCGCCCAGCCGGTTCGGGTCGCGGTGTCTGGCGGGTCGGTATCGCCCCCCATCGATGCGACCCTGGCTTTGTTGGGTCGAGAAAACGTGCTTAAGCGGCTCGACCGAGCCATCGCCCATATCGATTCGCCGACCTAAGCCATTGACACACCGGCACCCTTGCCGGAAAATCTCGCACCCGCGTGGGGCCATAGCTCAGCTGGGAGAGCGCT
>JAURMS010000083.1 GCA_030830595.1 Gammaproteobacteria bacterium
GGTGCGCGGTGCGGATCCGGCCTGGACCCTGGACACGGCCCTGGCGCGGCTGGCCAGCGAGCCGGCCGGGGTGCTCGTACTGCTTCGCCACGGGGAGACGCCCCGGGAGTTGATGCGCGCGGTCAAGGCCCTGGAGCAGGGGGAGGACCGTGGCGGCGGCGGGGATGCGCCGCCGGGCGGCGCGGTGCTGCGCACCTACGGCATCGGCGCCCAGATCCTGCAGGATCTGGGGGTATCGCGGATGCGGGTCTTGTCCGCGCCGCGGCAGTTGCTCGGACTCGAGGCCTTTGGCCTTGAGATCACCGGCTACGAGGCCTGAGCGCCGACGGTATAATGAGCCATGGACGTACCCCGCACCCTGGAAGGCGACCTGCAGGCCCGTGACCTGCGGTTGGTCATCCTCGCCTCCCGCTACAACGAGCGCGTGGTGGATGCGCTGGTGCGCGGTGCCATCGACGCCCTGAGTCGAGCCGGACTCGAGGAGCGCAAGGTGGAACTGGTTCGCGTGCCGGGCGCCTTCGAGTTGCCCCTCGTCGCCCGTCGGTTGGCCATGACCCGACGCTATGACGCGATCATTGCCCTGGGCGCCGTCATTCGTGGCGAGACCGGTCACTACGACTTCGTGGCCGGCGAGGCCTGCGGGGGGTTGGCCAGGGTTGCCACGGAGACCGGCGTGCCTGTGGCACTCGGCCTGCTGACGACCGAGACCACCGAGCAGGCACTGGAGCGTTCCGGCGGCAAGGCGGGCAATAAGGGTGCGGAGGCTGCGCTCTGCGCGGTCGAGCTGGCCAACCTGCTGCGACGTATCGAGGCCTGTATGGCTTCCCCACGTCAGCTTGAGACCCGTGCGCGCACGGCCGCGCGACGTCAACTGGCCCAGGCGCTCTACCAGTTGCAGCTGACCGGCCAGCCCTGGCAGGACATCCACGCCCAGTTCGCCGGGGAGTCCGCCTTTGCGGCAGCCGATGCGGCGTTCTTCAAGGAGGCGATGTCGGGCATAGCGGGCAGCATGGCGGACCTCGACGCCGAGCTGGCCGAGTTTGGCAAGATTCCTGCTCCCCAGCTGGACCCCATCGAGCATGGCATCCTCTGGCTCGGGCTGTGGGAATTGCGCTGCCGTCCCGAGGTCCCCTACCGCACGGTGATCGACGAGGCCGTGCGCCTGGCCCACGCCTTCGGTGCGGCCGAGGGCTATCGGTTCGTCAACGCCGTGCTCGACGCAGCCTCGCGTGTCCACCGCGCCCCGGAGCGGGGCGCCGCCTGAGTTGTGGCCAATCCGCCGGCCGGCGGCGAATTCGAGCTGATCGCTCGCTATCTTTCCCACCTCGGCGCCGAACGGAATGACGTACTGCTCGGGGTGGGCGACGATGCCGCCGTGGTGCGCGCGCCGCCTGGCCGTGATCTGGCCCTGGCCCATGACACGCTGGTGGACGGCGTGCATTTTCCGCATGGGATGCCGGGCGAGCAGGTGGGGCATCGCGCTCTTGCCGTGAACCTGAGCGACCTGGCCGCCATGGGGGCCCGCCCTGCCTGGGCGCTCCTGTCGCTGACGCTGCCCTGTGGTGATGCCGAGTGGGTCCGGGCCTTCGCCTCGGGCCTGGATGGGCTGGCGCGGAAGGTTGGACTCGCCGTGGTGGGCGGGGACACCACCTCCGGTCCCCTCACAGTCGGCCTGTCGGTGGTGGGTTGGCTGCCGACGGGCCAGGCACTCCGGCGCAGCGGTGCGCGCGCCGGGGACGAACTCTGGGTCAGCGGCTGGCCCGGCGAGGCCGCGGCCGGTTTGGCCTGCATCCAGTCCGGAGTGGCCTCCCAGTCAGTCCCGCTCGCCGAACTGGTCGAGCGCTTCCGCTGGCCGCAGCCAAGGCTCGAACTGGGCGCCGCCCTGCTGGGCCGGGCGAGCGCCTGCATCGACCTGTCCGACGGCCTGGCGGCCGATATCGGCAAGCTCTGCCAGGCCAGTGGAGTCGCGGCTGACCTCGATGGGCGGTCCCTGCCGGTGTCTGCGGCGCTGCGCGCTGGCGCGGCCGATGATCGGCAACTGCGGCGCTGGCTTCTGGCCGGGGGGGATGACTACGAGCTCGCCTTCACGCTGCCTGCGGGCACCGACCCGGCCCCCCTGAGGGCCGCTGCGGGCTGCGCGATCCACCGCATCGGCCGTATCGTCGAGGGAGCGGGCGTCAGGCTCGATGGCGAACCCGTGGACTCCGCGAGTCTGCGCGGCTACGACCATTTTTTGGCGGATCCGGGGCGGGGTGCCTGAAACGCGGACTGGGTCACGAAAGCGGGTCGATTTAACGGAATATCCTTGCCGTGGAACGATCGGCGAGACCCATGCAAGCCACCCTGCCCATTCCATTCAGGCCCAGAAGCGCCAAGGCGGCGGAATTTCCCCCGCGACTCGGCAAGTACGACCTGATCCGCAAGGTCGGGGAGGGCTCCAGTGGCACCGTCTTCCTCTCCCACGATCCCTTCCAGCGTCGCGACGTGGCCGTCAAGGTCTACGCCGGTGACGGGGAA
>JAURMS010000084.1 GCA_030830595.1 Gammaproteobacteria bacterium
AGGGACGACAGCCGGGTTGCCGAGAAGTCTGGACAAGTATGTCCCATTCTAATTTGGCAAAACGGAGAGAAGTAATGACCCACAAGATCAAGCTCAGCGCAGTCGCGGGTGCCGTGGTGCTCGCACTCGGTGCGCAGGCTGCCATGGCTGGCAACGGAAGCCCGGGCGGTTCCCACGATTATTCCCTGAACGTCATCGGCGTCGAAAAGGGCAAGCGGGCCAAGATGACCGACAGCAGCAGGCGCACAATTTTCGTGCCCCTCAAGTCGGAGAAGGTTGGCCAAAGCGACTGTAATTACGATGCGTCTGGCGCATGCATCACCACGGAAATCGTCAATTCGAAGATCTGGCTGGTCCAGGGTGACAGCTTCGCAGTCTGCGACGGCAATGGCTTTGACCCTGCCTATAGCTGCGCCGACTCGGACGTTCCAATGACCCTGCGCACCATCACCTACAACGAAGCTGGCGAGCAGGTGGCAACGATCAGCGACAAGATTGGAGCCGTCTTCCAGTTGCCCTGCAACACGAATATTCCTGACGATCAGGACGTACTGCAGGCCTGTGACCCAGAGGAAGCTCATGCAGATTATTCGGTCTACGTCCGTGGCCTCGGCAAGCCGGGTGGCCGGGCCGACATCAACACCTGCGCCTATTACGACACTGACACGGGGACCGAATTGCTCTGCTCGCTCGAAACTGCGGTAGTCACCCGCGAGAAGGGCAAGTCGACCTTTGCCGACGTGACGAACGAGATGACCTCGGTCGTCTGGGGCGAGTGCCTGGGCACGGTCCTCGAGGACATGAGTTGCGACGGCACTGTCAAGACGTACCGTACTGCGCTGTTCTCTGGCGACATGCACGACTTCTTCTGGAACTACAATAACCAGGGTCTGCGTCTCGCCCAGTTCCGCTTCTACGGCAACTGAGATCGAGTCAGACTGGAAAGTGTGACGGGGCCCTGTGGCGACGCAGGGCCCTTTCTTATAATCGAGCCATGAAAATGAAAAACGCGCCGCTCTGGGCCATCGGCATGTCGATCTTGTTAGGCACCCCGTCGGCCGACGCTCAAGACGGCAAAGAGTATCCAGTCTATGAGTTTGGGGAACTCGCCCAGGGCGTGATCGCGGCACACGAGTTCGAATTGCGGAATCAGGGCAATCAGACCGTCGAGGTCGCAAGGGTAGACTTCAGCCTCGCCGGCGTCACCGCCGGGATTCCACGTTTCATCGAACCAGGCACGGTAGCCAAGCTACGCCTCAAGTGGGACACGTCGACTTACGTTGGCCCTTGGGAAGGCGCCATGACGGTCAGGTTTAGCAGCCCAGGGCATGCCCCTATGACCTTTGGCTTCTCTGGCACCGTCAGGGCACCGATCGAATTTTCACCATTTCCAGCCTTTTACATCAGCCAGTTTGCTGGGGAGTCCGCCACACGGTCTATAGAGCTCAACGTTAACCAGGAACGTGACGTCACCATTAAATCGGTCCGTATCCCCCCGGGGCTAGGCAGCCTGTCTGTCGACTCTCTTACGCACGGTCGTCACTATCGCTTAACCGTCACGGCTGCTCCGACGCTTCCGGTTGGCCTGCACAGCGATTTTGGATATCTGATGACCGATGATGCCGACCAGTCAGAATTACGGGTCCAACTCAACATCAAGGTCAAGGCCGACCTTCATCCTTCGGCGGAATCCGTCGAACTCGGTCGGCTTCGCCCGGCGGTGCTGCGCGCCAACCCGGAAATGCTGGAGTTCATCACCGGCAGCGTGACCGTCGAATCCAGGTACGGCAAGGCTTCGCAGTTGGCGGCCACCGTAGACCTCGACTTCCTGGAGGTGGTTGCCGAAGCCGGTGACGACGATCGCCGACTCGGCATCGAGTTGCGCCCGAAGCTGGATCAGCTCAAGCCTGGCAGCTACACGGGCACGCTTACCGTGGGATTTGCGGAGACGCCGGCGAGCACGCTCCGCTTACCCGTTACCGTGGTGGTCGAAGGTTGATGCACTTCACAATAAAACAATCAAAAAGACTTTTTTCAAGGATATGTAAAGTCACGCTTGTTCAAACGTGACAGCTTCGGCACTTTCTCTTCTGTCCGCGATGACTGAGTCGTAAGGGGCACACCCTCCGCGAGGTGGGGTCGCAAAGCCAAGGGTCTCCCGCGAGGGACGACAGCCGGGTTGCCGAGAAGTCTGGACAAGTATGTCCCATTCTAATTTGGCAAAACCGAGAGAAATATGACCTACAAGATCAAGCTCAGCGCAGTCGCGGGTGCCGTGGTGCTGGCACTTGGCGCGCAAGGCGCCCTGGCCGCATCGGAGAACGCGAACGCGGAATTCGCGGCGGTGTATTCGGAATACCCGATCGTGCTGGCCCCACGTGCCGGCACGGACGGCGTATCCAACTTTGCCAACTGCATTGTTGAGTACACCGGTGGCGAGACAGCGCCTTGCATCGGAGGCATCGCCGAGCCGAGGACCGGAAAGATCATGGCCCAGATCAAGGTCGCCCAGAACAAGGAATTGCTGGTGGGCCTGTCAGCGCAGATGGAGATCTTTACGGGAACGACCGTGACCGGCAAGCGTGGCAGTCGTTCGACGTCCATGGCCGCTGCGGGTGGCGCCGTCGAACTGCACGCCTGCACCGGTGATGATGGTGACGGAGGCTACCTCCTTTGCAGGCCATCCCTCTCCGGTGCCGTGATGCTGTCGCGGCGGGCGCAGGAACTGACTGCCGTTCTCGGCGGTGTGCTGGAACAGTGCAACGTCAACATCACCGAGACCGATGGCAGTTTCAGTGGTGAATTCGCCCTGAAAGACTGCCAGGTCGCCGAGGAGGAAATCGGCCTGGCACTGTCCACGATCGCCTCTCATCACTACAACTTCCTGTTCCCCAACCTGGATAGCGGCACCTGGGACGTGGTGGCTACATTTCTGGCAACGGCCGCGGCCACCGGGACCGCAGGATGCGCGGACGGCAGCGGCAACACTGAACTGACGGGTTGCTACGATGATCCCGGCGCGAGCGCTGACAGCCAGGCATACGTCATCATCAGCAAGTCAACGATGACCGTTCAGGAAGTCAGGGCCAACAAGGCCTGGGAACCGGTGGAGCTGTAAACCAAAGCTCTCAATGACCCTGGACAGCCCCGCTTCGGCGGGGCTGTTTTTTGCCCGGCTCAAACCCCGTCCTTCTCCTCGGGCTTCCTCGCCTTGAACGGGTAGGCAGACTGCGGTTTGCCGGAGGGTGGAATTTTCAGCGAAAGCACCATCGAGACGGCCAGCACCGAGACGGTGACCCCAAGCGAGACGGCCACCGGGATCTTGTACAGATCGATCAGCAGCATCTTGGATCCTATGAACACCAGCACGATGGCCAGCCCGTAGGAGAGCAGGTGGAAGCGTTCGTGCATCCCTGCCAGCAGGAAGTACATCGCCCGCAACCCCAGGATGGCGAACACGTTGGAGGTGAGCACGATAAAGGGGTCCATGGTGATGGCGAAGATCGCCGGGATCGAGTCCACGGCGAAGACCACGTCCACCACCCCGATCAGGACGATCACCACGAACAGCGGGGTGGCCATGCGGACCCCGTCCCTGACGGTGAAAAAGCGCTCACCGTCATAGTCCGGAGAGATCTTCATGTGGCGGCGCACGAACTTGAGTGCCGGATTGGCCTCGAGGTCCGGCTCCTGCCCGGTCGCCCACCACATCTTGACCCCGGTGAACACCAGGAAGGCCCCAAACAGGTACAGGATCCAATGAAAGTGGGTGATCAGCCAGGCCCCGACCAGGATCATGATGGCCCGCAGCACCAGGGCGGCCAGGATGCCGAACATCAGGACCTTCTTCTGGTACTCAGCCGGCACCGCAAAGTAGGTGAACACCATCAGGAAGACGAAGATGTTGTCGACCGCGAGGGCCTTCTCCACCAGATAGCCGGTGACGAACTCCAGCGCCTTGGCATGGGCCACCGGGTTCCCCTCGAGGCCGCCCAGCACCCACCACAGCCAGCACACGAAGGCAAAGGACACCGCGACCCAGATCAGCGACCAGATGCCGGCCTCCCGCATGGAGACCCGATGGGCGCCCTGCCGCTCGAGGGCGAAAAAATCGACCGCCAGTGCGGCCAGGACGAACAGGGTAAACAGGACCCACATCGTGGGTGTCGCGATGCTCAACATGCGGCTAGTATTCCTGAGTGCGAGGTCAACGGCGATCGGGGCACTGTACGCCGGGTTCGCGAATGATACTACGCCCTTCAGGGCGCAACGAGAAGATGAAACAAAATTATGAAGCTTTATTTATCCAATATTTATAAATTTTTATTCATCGGTTTTGTAACTTTAGCGACCAGCGGGATGACGTCCGCGGCGCCTGCTCCGCGGTTTCTGGATCCAGGCTCGCCGGTTACGCCCTCCTGGCCGGCCATCGAGCACCCACCCTCCACCAGCCCCAACATCCTGGTTGTGCTCACCGACGACGTCGCCTTTGGCGCCAGCAGCACCTTCGGCGGGCCGATCGCCACCCCAACGTTGGACCGCCTGGCGAATCAGGGACTGCGCTATACCCGCTTTCACACCACTGCCCTGTGCTCGCCCACCCGCGGCGCGCTGCTCACCGGACGCAACCCTAACACCATCAACCTCGGCAACGTCACCAACCTTTCGACCGGCTTCGAAGGCTTTAACAGCGTGATCCCCGACTCGGCTGCCACGGTGGCCGACCTGCTGCGGCAGGCCGGTTACGCCACGGCCATGTTCGGCAAGAGCCACCTCACCCCTGAGTGGGAACAGAGCGCCGCGGGCCCCTTCGACCGCTGGCCAACCGGACTCGGCTTCGACTATTTCTACGGCTTCCTGAATGCCGACACCAGCCAGTGGGAACCCAGCCTGGTGGAAAACACCCGGTTCCTGGAGCCGACCTACGACGATCCGAATTACTTCCTCGAACGCGACATGGCGGATCGCGCCATCGACTGGATAGGCAACGTCAAGGCCAGCGATCCGCAGCGTCCCTTCCTGGTCTACTACGCACCGGGCACCGCGCATGCCCCTCACCATGCCCCGGCCGAGTGGATCGAGCGCTACCGGGGGGCCTTTGATCATGGCTGGGACCAGGAGCGGGAGCGGACATTCACCCGTCAGCGGCAGATGGGCATCATTCCAATGGGTACCCGGCTCACCCCGCGACCCGAGGCGGTGCCAGCCTGGGAGACCGTCAGCCCCGAGCGCCGGCGCATCGCCCTGCGTTTCATGGAGGCCTACGCCGGTGCCATCACCTATCTCGATGCCCAGGTCGGGCGCCTGCTGGATGCCCTGGAGGCCAGCGGCGAGTTGGAGAACACGCTGGTGGTGTTCATCCAGGGTGACAACGGCAGCAGCGCCGAAGGGGGGCTCGAGGGCACCCTTTACGAGCAGTCAATGATCAACATTGCCGAGGAACCCCTGCAGTTCATGCTGGACAACCTCGACGAGATCGGCGGTCCCAGGATGTACAACAACATTCCGGTGGGCTGGGCCTGGGCGATGAGCACGCCGCACCAGTGGTACAAGCAAGTGGCATCGCATTTTGGCGGCATGCGCAACGGCATGGTGATTTCCTGGCCCGCTCGCATCAAGCAGGTGGGAGGCATCCGCGAACAATTTCATTTCGTGACCGACGTGATGCCCACCGTGCTGGCCGCCGCGGGCGTGACTCCACCGGTATCTTTTGCCGGCGTGATGCAACAGCCCATCGACGGCATCGACATGACCTACAGCTTCGACGATCCCGCGGCACCGGGTCGGCGTACCCGGCAGGCCTTCTCGATGATGCAGCACCTCGGTTACTACGAGGATGACTGGTTCGTGAACACCACGCCCCTGAGCATGCCATGGCAGCCCAGCCAGCGCAGGGGCGCCGAGGATGGGTCGGAGCGTGAGTGGGAGTTGTACCACCTTGGCGAAGACTTCAGCCAGGCGGTCAACCTCGCCGACTCCCTGCCCGAAAAACTCGCAGCCATGCAGGAAGCCTTCTGGGCGGAAGCGGCGAGGACCCGGCTACTACCCATCCACAGCAGTTATGGGGCGGCGCAGGCCGGCAGGCCGTCACTCGGCAAACCGCGCACGGAATTCGCCTACCTTCCTGGCACCACCCGCATCTCCCAGGATGCCGCGCCAGACACGGTCGGACGTGGCTTTACCATTACCGCCGAATTGGACCTTGACGATGCCGCCTCCAGCGGGGTGATCCTCGCCCAGGGGGGCCGTTTCAGCGGCTTCAGTCTCTACCTTGACGAGGGGCGACCTGTGTTTCACTACAACGCCATGCCCTGGCGGCGCAGCACGGTGGCCGCCGACGAGCCACTGCGGCCGGGCAAGCGCGAGGTCAGTTTCCGGTTTGTCCCGTCCGAGCCCCGCCCGGGTGCCGGAGGCACCGGTACCCTGAGCGTGGACGGAGCAGTCGTCGCCGAGGGGCCCATCAGCCATACCTTGTTCCGCTGGATCTCCCACACGGAAGGACTGGACGTGGGCCGCGACAGCATTTCGCCGGTCAGTGACGACTACAACTCACCAGCAGTCCTGCCCTCGGGCCTGCGGCGAGTTCGGTTCACCATCGACTAGGCGGCCACCTCCACCCGGTTCACGACGTCCCAGACGCCGGGGACCGCCCAGGTGTCCGAGAGCGCCACTTGCAGCGCCTCCTGACTCGCCACGCAACCCCGCAGTTCCACGATGCCCGCTGCACTGGCCGCCTGCAGGCCGCTGCCCCGCACCAGAGGATCTTTCTCGAGTACCGCGCGGACCACGTCGGTCAATTCCCCGTCGGAGTCGATATCGAACTCGGTCACCTCGAGCCGGTTGTCCACCCGCCGGACCCCCGGGATCCACCAGCACATCACCTCGGCGATCCGGGCCTGGGCCAGCGAATGCACCCGCCCACCGAGATGAATCACGCCCTCGCTCACGCTGACCTCGATGGCCTCACCGCTGTCGAGTGAGGGCCGCCGCAGCAGGGTGGTGAGGCCGTTCTGATGGACCGCGATCGTGCAGTCGCGAAAGATCGGCTCGTCAATCAGGTGACTCGCCACCAGTTGATTGAGTTCGAGGTCGCCGCGCTCGATGGTGGCCACGTTCAGGCGATCCTCGCAGCCCATGCCGTCCTGGATCATCAGCTGTACCGAGCTGAGGATGAGGCGCTTGGTGATGACGTCCGGCACTTCACCGGTCAGGAGGATGCGCCCTCCGATTCGGCTGACCCGGACGCTGGATTGATGCAGGTTGATCCGCGGATCACGTTCGAGCCCGGCGCGGATCCGGGTGGAGACTTCATCCTGGCGCATGTCCTTCCCTCCTGGTGGCGTCATGCCTTGGGAGGCTTATGTTCAGCGCAACGGCCTCTTCGGTCATTGCGTGAGCGCAAGAATAGGTACAAGCCACAGGCCGGTGTTGAAACCGCCTCAGCCCTCCAGCAGGCTCCGCAGGCGCTCACGGTCGACGCGATAGGTGCCCGTCTCGCCGGTCCGTTGACGCTGGAGGACGGCCTCGCGCTTCATGGCGGCCAGCACCCGACTGACGGTCTCGGGACGCGCGCTGACGATCTCGCCAATTTCGTGCACGGTGAGCAGCTGGATCACGTCCTCGTCGGCAAAGGGCGCGAACTCGGTGAGATAGTTGATCAGTCGCGCGATTCGCGCCGGCACGGCCCCGGTGGAGAACTCGGTGAGCCAGCGATCCGCTTCGGCCACCTCGTCCTGCCACTGCCGCAGGAGCTGATCCAGCAGCTGACGATCCCCGTCGATCAGTCCGCGGAGTCGCTCGGCAGGCCAGCGCTCGATCAACACCTCGCCCACCGCCACGGCGGTGTGCGGCACCGCACCATTGGCGAGGGCCTGCAAACCCAGCCAGTCGCCCCGGCGCTTGATGCGCACGATGCGGGAATCACCGTTTTCGAGATGGGCCAGGAGTTTGACCGTGCCCTCCAGCACTCGCATCACCACCGGCAGCGAGACACCAGGGGTGTACAGGACGCTGCCCGAAGTGAGCGTCTGGGTGCGACCAGGCACGTGGGGTTGGCTGAGCACTGCTTGCCTTCTTTTGATGAAATCCGATGCTAGCCAGTCTCGCTCGTGCGCGCATACGGGAAAAACCGTATAGGCTCAATCAGGATCTGGGAAAATCACCGCATGAACGCTTTGGACCACTCCTTCATCCGTCACCAGTTTCCAGCCTTCCAGGAGCCCTCTCTGGAAAATTTTGCCTATTTCGAGAACGCCGGCGGGACTTACGCCTGTGGGCCGGTGGTCGAGCGCCTGGCCGAGCACTACCGACGACTGAAATTGCAGGCCTACTACCCCTCCCGACCCTCGCAGGAGGCCGGCGAGCGCATGGACTCCGGCCGGGCCCGGCTGGCGGCCTGGCTGAACGTCACCCCCGAAGAACTGCAGCTGGGCCCCTCCACATCCCAGAACACCTACGTGCTGGCCCAGGCCTTCAGGCAGTGGCTCAAGCCGGGGGACGAGATCATCGTCACCGACCAGGACCACGAGGCCAACATCGGGGCCTGGCAGCGACTGTCGGCAGCAGGCCTGACCCTCAAGACCTGGCAGGTCGACCCCGGCAGCGGCGAACTGGATCCGGCCACGCTGGCGCCTCTGCTGACCGAGCGCACCCGGGTGGTGGCCTTTACCCACTGCTCCAACCTTGTCGCCACGGTCAATCCGGTCAGGACAATCATCGAGATGGCCCAAGCTGCGGGTGCACTCGCGGTGGTGGACGGCGTGGGCCATGCCCCGCATGCGTTGCCGGACCTGGCCGCCCTCGGCGCTGACATCTACCTGTTCTCCCTATACAAGGTGTACGGTCCGCACCTCGGCGCCATGTATGTCAGGCGCAGCCTGCTGGAGTCGCTGCCCAATCAGGGACACTTCTTCAATGAGGGCAAGCCCAACACTCGCCTGGTGCCTGCCGGACCCGACCACGCCCAGGTCGCGGCCGTGAACGGAGTGATCGACTACCTTGAGTCCGTGGCCAGGCACCATGGCCTGGACGGTCAACCGCCACCCGTCATGGCCCGGGGCGTATCGGAATTGTTCCAGGCCCAGGAGGCGCGCCTGATGGCGCCGCTGCTGGAGTTCCTCCGCCATCAGCGGGGCGTTCGACTGCTAGGTCGTCCGCATACGGAGGGCCGGGCGCCGACCTTGGCCTTCACCTGCGCGGGCATCGCACCTTGGGCGCTGGCCCAGCGCCTTGCGGCCGAGAACATCGGTATCGGCGCCGGCAACTTTTACGCGTGGCGCCTGCTGGAGGCTCTTGGTATCGACCCAAACATCGGCGTTGCCCGTCTCTCGCTGGTGCACTACACCAGCGAGCAGGAGGTGGCGCGGGTCATCGAGGCACTCGAGCGGCACCTGCCCTGACTCCACGGCTCTCAGTGTTTTCATAAAAAAGCGGCGCCCGAAGGCGCCGCTCTATTTACAGGAACCGGGCGGTCCAACCGCCCGGTCATCGCTCAACGCAGGTCGAAACGATCCAGCGTCATCACCTTGTCCCAGGCCGCGACGAAGTCG
>JAURMS010000085.1 GCA_030830595.1 Gammaproteobacteria bacterium
ACACCGCCGAGGTGGAGGTGTCCAAGGACCAGAGCCTCAACAGCATTTTTGCCGCGCTCTCGGCGACCGGAATCGAGGTGGTCAGCATGCGCAACAAGGTCAACCGCCTCGAGGAATTGTTCATCCGGCTGGTTGAAGCGGGTGGCCGCGAAGGGGCGCCAAAATGAGCGAATTCATTCGTCCGGGCGCGGGCGCACGGGTCCGATGGGTGGGTTTCCAGACCATCGTCCGGCGGGAGTTCGGACGCATCGTGCGGATCTGGGGCCAGACCATCGTGCCTCCGGCCATCACCGCCACGCTGTACTTCGTGATTTTCGGTAGCCTGATCGGCCGCAGGGTGGGCGAAATGGACGGGTTCAGCTACCTGCAGTTCATCGCGCCCGGCCTGATCATGATGGCCGTCATCACCAATTCATTCGGTAACGTAGTCTCCAGCTTCTTTGGGGCGAAGTTCGGCAAGCATCTTGAGGAACTCCTGGTCTCGCCGCTGCCCAACTGGCTGATCGTACTCGGCTACGTGGCCGGCGGCCTGATGAGGGGACTGCTGGTGGGCCTGCTGGTCACGGTGGTGGCCCTGCTATTCACCCACCTGCCGATCCGTCATCCGGGCGTGATCATGGTGTCCGTCATCCTGACCTCTGTGGTGTTCTCCCTGGGTGGCCTGCTGAACGCGATCTTCGCTCGCAACTTTGATCACATTTCCTGGTTCCCCACCTTTGTGCTGACCCCGTTGACCTATCTTGGCGGGGTCTTCTATTCGATGTCCCTGCTCCCGGCCTGGGCCGAGGGGCTTTCCCACGTGAACCCGATCCTCTACATGGTGAATGCCTTCCGCTACGGTTTTCTCGGCATCAGTGATGTCAGCGTGACCAGCGCCCTGCTGGTCACCGTGGCGGCGGCGGGCTTCATGTATGCACTGGTGGTCGGCCTGCTCAACCGTGGAACCGGCATCCGGGAGTAGGTGACGGTCCGGTGTGCGGGCGCTTCGCGCTGTATTCGCCGGCGGCCGAGATCCAGAGGGCTTTCGGCGTCCGTCCCGACGAGTTGCAGCCCCGATACAACATTGCTCCTTCACAGCCGCTGACCACCGTCAGGCTGAATGAGCGGGGTGGCCGTGAAATCGCCGACCTGGACTGGGGTTTGTTGCCCGCCTGGGCGGCCATGCGCCAGGGTTCCTACCGTCCCATGATCAATGCCCGAGCGGACTCCGCGGCAGACAAGCCCTATTTCCGCGCCGCCTGGCGCCATCGCCGCTGCCTGATCCCTGCGGATGGGTGGTATGAGTGGCAGCAGACCGACGGAGCCAAGCAGCCCTGGTTCATGGCCTCCGCCCGGGGGGATGTGCTCGGCCTCGCCGGTCTGTGGGAGCAACCAGTCGGGTCGGCAGGGCGTGGCAGTTGCGCCATCCTGACCATCCCTGCGTCGCCCGAACTGGCGCACATCCACGGGCGGATGCCGGCCGTGCTTGGCCCTGAGTACTGGCCGATGTGGCTGGGAGAGATTCCGGTTGGGCCAGGGGCTCTCGAGGCCATACTCGAGGAGTCTTCCGGGCGGGAATTTATTTCCCACAGGGTGGGTCCGAGGGTCAACAATCCGCGACATGACGGACCGGAATTAGTCGAGGGACTATGACGACGCAAAGGGTGTGGGCTCCGCGCTGGGTGTTGTTGGTGGTGGCGACGATGCTCCTGACCGCCTGCGGTGGCGTACGCTTTTTCTACGACCGCCTGGACATGCTGCTGCCCTGGTACCTGGGTGGGTACGTGGAGTTGGAGCCGTCCCAGCGCAGTGATCTGGAACGTCGGGTGGATGTCCTGCTGGCCTGGCATCGCAGCACGGAGATCCGCCGCTATGCGGCGTTCTTCCGCGAACTCGAGGCAGCGGCTGAGCGGCCCGTCGAACCCGGGCGCTTCGAGGCCTGGCGCCGTGAAGCCGAGTCCTACTGGCAGGACCTGGCCCTCAAGGCGGTTCCCGAGGCGGGCGCCCTGCTCGCGTCGTTATCGGATACGCAGGTCCGGGAACTGATGGACGGCCTGCGGGAGGATCAGGCCGAGTTGGCCGAGGACATCGCCAAGCGCAGCCCGGCCGAGCGCCTGGAGCGGCGGCGCAAGTCCCTGGAGAAGCAGTTCAAGCGCTGGTTGGGGCGGCTGGAACCGAGACAACTGGCGATGATTGATGAGGCCTCTCTCGAGTTGGAGACGGACTCCACCGGCTGGTTGAGCAGCCGGAGTGCCTGGACGGATGCCTTCGAGCGAGCGCTGGAGCAACGGAAGGACCCGAGACTATTTTCGGCTCGGCTGCGGGTGCTGTTGGTCAATGGTGAGAGCACCTGGCCTGCTGCGTATCGAAGAAGCTTCGAGGAGGACCGAGCCCGGGTGATCGGCCTGATGGCCGACATCGACCGCAGCCTGACCCCACGTCAGCGGCAACACCTGCGGCAGCGACTGGGGCGCTGGGCGGCCGACCTCGAGGCCATTGCGGCCGACCAGTGAGGCGCTGCCTCCCGGCAGTCCCGGGCTGGGCTACACTTGGCACATGAGCACTAAGCGCGCGCTGGTCGTGGACGATTCCAAGTCGGCGAGGGTGGTACTCAGCCGCATGCTGGAGAAGTACTCCATCACCGTGGACACCGCGGGGTCCGCCGAGGCAGCGCTCGAACAGATCAAGACCAGTCGTCCCGACGTCATCTTCATGGATCACCTGATGCCGGGGATGGACGGCTTACAGGCGGTCAAGACGCTCAAGGCTGATCCCGACACGGCCTCCATCCCGGTGGTCATGTATACCTCGCAGGAGGGCGAGCTCTATGCGGGCACCGCCAAGGCGCTCGGTGCCGCCGGGGTGCTGCCCAAGACGGTCAGGCCCATTGACGTGACTCGGGTGCTCTACCAGCTCGAACTGCTTCCCAACCGGCGCGACAGTCGACCGCCTGTCTTGCAGCCGGTCCCGGTTGACGAAGAAACCCAGCCCTCGGTGACCCCGGCCGCCTCTGACGCAGCCCAGCCGGCGGACATCCCGCAGGCCAGAGGATCGTTGGAGCACGGCTGGGTCGAGGCGAGGCTTGCCGAGAACAGTGCGGAGCTGCGCCGTTTTTTCGTCTCCGCCCTGGAGTTGCACGGCAAGCGGCTGCTGGATGAGTTGAAGCCGCGCGAACCTGAACCGGCCCTGCCTATCGTTGACCTGCCGGAAGAGGAGCCCGCACCCTCGGCGCGGCCCTGGAAGATCGCCCTTGCGGTCTGTCTCGCGGTGCTGGTGGGCCTGTCGGTCCTGAATTGGCGTACGGTCCAGGAGTCTGCGCAGGCGGTGCGGGCCCGTGCAGCGCTGGAGCGGCAGGTTGCCTCCATGCAGGCGGACGTCGCTCGGCTGGAGCAGGCGCTCAAGTCTGCGTCTTCGGCGGGGACCGGCCAGTTGCCTGCGGACCCCGGGCGGGTCGAAGTGTTGCAAGTCCCGTACGGTGAGGCCCCCTTGGCTGGCGCCCGGCTCGATGCTCTGCGTGAACTGGTGGCGGCGCTCGAGGCCTCTGCCTTCGCCGGCACTCTGACCATCAGTAGTGTCGCCGGCGAATTCTGTTTGGTCGGCAGTCCGGAGGGCGGGTACTCGCAGGCGCCGGCCGAATTGGAGGCCAACCGTTGCGACCTGCGGGGCAACCCTCTTCAGGATTCCTTCGGGCCGATCGCGAGGGTGCCGCTGGCGCTGGCCAACCTGGCAGCCTCGACCCGTCAGCGGACCGAAAACAGGTTGCGCGTCGTCATCGCCAATGGATCGGAAGACTTGTCCACCCAACCCTATCCAGCGGGGGAGGGCGTGACAGCCGGGCAGTGGAATGCGGTGGCGCTCGCCAATAATCGGCTCGAGATCAGCATCGACCCAGACTGAGTCCGGTGGTGGCGTCCGCTTCGACCCTGGATCGTTTCATGCCTCCCTCGTGGTTACGGGGTGGTCACCGCCAGTCGGTCCTTTCGAGCCTGCCCCCGCGCCGTGGCCGAGTGCTGGCACGCTCGGCGGACCTCCGCGCGGCCGCCGCTGCCGAAGTGATCGACTGCGGAGAGGGCGTCAGCCTGCTTGCCCAGCGCTCCCGTGTCCCTGCTGCCGACCCGAGCGCTGCCGATCCGCCGCTGCTGGTGTTGCTGCACGGCTGGGAAGGCAGCGCCGACTCGCTTTACGTGCTTTCCCTCGGCGCGGCTGCCTTTCGGGCTGGCTGGGACGTCCTGCGCCTGAACTTTCGTGACCACGGGCCTTCTCATCATTTAAATCGGGGCATCTTCCATTCCTGTCGACTCGATGAGGTGGTGGGTGCCCTGCTGGCGGTTCGGGGAGCCTCGGGCACTCGGCGCATAGCGCTCGCGGGCTTCTCCCTAGGCGGCAATTTCGCCTTGAGAGTCGGCGCCCATCCGCGAGCGAGGGAAGTGGGGCTGTCGCGTATCCTGGCCGTCTGTCCGGTGCTGGATCCCGCCGTGACCCTCCGCTGTCTTGAGGAGGGGCCGGCGATTTACAGGCACTATTTCCTGCGAAAGTGGCGGCGTTCGCTGCGGGCCAAGCAGCAGGCCTGGCCGGGAGATTACGATTTTCGTGACCTGCTTGGGGCGCGTTCCTTGACCGCGATGACTGCCACCATGGTGGAGGCCTATACCGACTTCGCCAGCCTCGAGGCCTATCTTGCAGGGTATGCCCTGACGGGCGCGCGGCTTGCCGGGCTGCAGGTGGAGAGCCTGCTTTTGACCTCCAGCGATGACCCGCTCATCCCGGATGCCCAACTCCCGGCGGTCTCCCGGGCCGACGGCCTCGAGATTTGCCTCACCCGCTTCGGCGGACATTGCGGGTTCCTGAAGGACCTGTCCGGGCCGTCCTGGCTCGATGGAGTCGCCTTGAACTGGTTGCTTGCCCCTCCGCCGGCGTGACGGCCATCACCTGCGAGGCCTGTCAAAAGTAGAGGTCCGTCACACTCTTGGAGGCTGCTCCTGCAAGGCGTTGGGTACGGGCGTACAAGTACAAAAGTATCGGGACGAGCCGGGCCCGGGGTGGGGTCGGTCATCGCTTCCGTTGGCAGGCAGCAAGGGACCATGAGCAAGGACGAAGAGAAGATCATCGACGATGCCGAGGTCATCGCAGTGCTGGTGCCCGGCTATGACGAGGAATGTGGGGCCGGTACGGCCACCGTCATCGTCCGCGATTCCGCCGGGAACGTGACCGTTCGCGACCTCGAGGAACGCGAGGCGATGCTCGAGTGCACCGACAACACCGAGCGTTTCCGCCGCGGCAAGCCAATCATCGACCCGCTGACCCGGGAGATCGTCGGCTACGAACTGGAGCCCATCGACCGCGCCAGCTAGGACGCCTGCCCTCGTGGCGGTTCCCGTCGCGAGAAGCCACAATTCGCGCCAGTCCATGCCTTGAGGGCGACGCGAGTGGGGCACTACGACATCTCCTGGTCTCTCTACCTGCGCCTCGCGGCGGTCCCGGCCATCTGGGGCGGTACCTTCACCGCAGGAAAAATCCTTGCCGAGACGCTGCCCCCCGCGCTGGCCTCCCTGCTGAGGTTTCTCATTGCCAGCGTTGCCCTGCTGGTGGCCAGCCGATGGCTGGAGGGTCCCTTGCCAAGACTGGATCGCAGGCAGTGGTGGGTGGTGCTGGGTCTCGGCTGCAGCGGCATCCTGGTCTACAACCTGTTGTTCATCTCCGCCCTCGCACTGATGCCCGCCAGTCGGGCCTCACTGATCGTCGCCTTGAATCCTGTGGTGACCATTGCCCTGACCGGCTGGCTGTTCGGGGAGCGCCTGACTGCACTGCGCTGGTCCGGGGTGGGCCTGGCGCTGTGCGGGGTATGGATCGTGGTCTCGGGTGGCCACCTGCTGGATCCGCTGCCCGGTGTGATCGGTCCGGGAGAGGCGATGATGTTCGTTGCGGTGCTGGCCTGGGCGGCCTATACGCTATTGGGCCGCACGGCCCTGGCCGGTCTGTCGCCGCTGGCGGCCTCTACTTATGCCAGTCTGGTCGGTACGGGCATGCTGAGCATCGTCGCGATCCCCAACCTGCTGGAATTTCAGCCCGGCATGCTCACTCCGGAAGTGCTGCTGGCCGGTGCCTATCTGGGCATCCTGGGCACCGGTGTCGCTTTCGTCTGGTACTACCAGGCCGTCCAGCGCCTGGGACCGGCGAGAACCGTGGTGTTCAATAACCTGGTCCCGGTGTTCGGTGCGACCTTCGCCGTGCTGTGGCTGGGCGAGCCTGTCACCTGGCCGTTGCTGGTCGGTGGTTTACTGGCCGTGGGCGGCGTGGGGCTGGTCAGCCGCGCCTGAACGTTTGCTGCTGTGCAGCAATAATGCTGTAATGCAGCATTGACTCCGGGCTTCAGACGGCTATGCTGCCACTCCCCTGCCGGGAGTCGAAGCATGCGCGAGCCAAGCCCACCCGACCGCGACCTGGGCCTTTATCAGGAGGCCTTCGAGAAGGACAGCTGCGGGTTCGGCCTGATTGCCAATATGGACGACCAAGCCAGCCACTGGCTGGTCGAGACCGCCATCGTCGCGCTCTCACGGCTGACTCACCGCGGTGCTGTCGCGGAAGACGGCAAGACGGGTGACGGCTGCGGCCTGCTGCTGAAGAAGCCGGATCGATTCCTGCGCGCCGTCGCAGCGGAAAGCGGGATCGCTTTGTGCAGCCGCTACGCCGCCGGCATCGCCTTCCTCTCGCGTTTCGAGGAGCAGGCGGCACGGGCAAGGCAGGTCCTGGAGCAGCAGCTGGTCCGGGAAGGCCTGGAAGTGGCCGGCTGGCGCCTGCTACCGACTCATCCCGCGGCCTGTGGCGAGGAGGCGCTCAAGACCCTCCCGCGCATGGAGATGCTGTTCGTGAACTGTCGCGACGACCTCGACGAGGCGGCTCTCAACCGGCGGCTGTTCCTGGTCAGGAGGCGGGCGGAGAAGGCGCTCGAGGGTCGCGATCCCGAGTTCTATATGCCTTCCCTGAGTGCCTCGACCCTGGTTTACAAGGGCATGGTGATGCCGGACCACCTGGCCGAGTTCTTCCCGGACCTGGCCGACCCGCGGATGGAGTCGTCGGTGGCTGTCTTCCACCAGCGGTTCTCCACGAATACGCTG
>JAURMS010000086.1 GCA_030830595.1 Gammaproteobacteria bacterium
GGGTGCCACGCTCGACCACCCGTCCCTCATCCATCACCAGGATCAGGTCAGCCCTCTCGGTGGTCGCCGGACGGTGAACAATCACCAGCGTGGTCCGGTCACGGACCAGATCGTCCAGCGCCGACTGGATCGCACGCTCCGATTCCGAGTCAAGCGCGGACGTTGCCTCGTCCAGGATGAGCACCGGCGCATCCTTGAGCAATGCCCGGGCAATCGCCACGCGCTGGCGCTGGCCACCCGAGAGCAGCGAGCCGCGCTCGCCCACGCGGGTGTCGAGGCCCTGCGGAAGCGCATTGGAAAACTCCAGCACGTGGGCCATGCGCGCTGCCCGCTCGACTTGTTCCGGGGTGGCCGCAGGGGCACTGTAGGCAATGTTATTGCGAATGGAGTCGTCCACCAGCGCTACGTCCTGACTGACCAGGCTGACCTGGGCTCGCAGGTCCGCCAGTGCGTACTCCCGCACGTCCAAACCATCGAGGCGCACCTCGCCCGCCGTGACGTCATAGAACCTGGGCAGCATGCCGACCAGGGTCGACTTGCCACTCCCCGACCGTCCGACGATCGCCACCACCTGTCCCGGGGAGGCTTGAAAATTAACTTCCTCCAGTGCGCCCTCCTGACCCTCGGCATAGCGGAAGGACACATCAAGAAACTCGACCCGGCCCTCGGCACGCTCGAGGCGGCGGCCACCACCGGCCGGCTCCGAGGGCGCATCGAGAATCTCGAAGACGCTCTGGCCGGCTGCGATGCCCTGCTGCAGGGGCCCGACGACGCTGACCAGCCGCCTCAGTGGAGCAGTCAAGAGCAACAGGGCGGCAAGGAAGGAGCTGAATTCGCCGATCGATAATTGTCCGGCCAGCACCTGGCGGATGGCAGCATAGAGCACGGCGGCAAGACCGAGAGCCGCAATCATCTGCACCACCGGATTGGACACCGCCTTCACGGTGACCAGCCGCATGTGACTGTGCCGGTTATGCTCGTTCACCGCCTCGAACATGCGTGCCTCACGGGCCTGGGCGTTGAACACCTTGACCATGCGCTGGCCTTCGAGGGCCTCCTTGGCGACCCGGGTCACGTCGCCCATCGAGGCCTGGATACGGTGGCTGTAACGACGGAACAGGCGGCTGGTGATGCGGATCAGGCCAACGATGAAAGGCGCCACCGCCAGCGCGAACAACGACAGCCTCCAATTCATGTACAGCAGCCAACTCAGCAGGCCCACGATGGTCAGGGTGTCGCGGATCATGGTGGTGACCGCGTTGGTTGCGGCTTCGGAGACCAGCTCGACGTTGTAGGTCAGCCGCGACAGCAGCGGTGCCACGCCGTGTGCGTCGTAGTAAGAGGCAGGTAGGTTCAGATAAGCCGAGAAGATCTCCCCACGCAGGCGCTTGATGACCTGTCGCCCCACCCAACCGGGCGCATAAACGGCAAGGTAATCGCCCACACCCCGTACCAGGAACAGCAAAAGGATTCCGGCAGGCACCAGGGACAACACCGCGGGGTCCCGCTCCACGAAAGCGCCGTCGAGGAATTCCTTGACCAGCCAGGCGAAGCCGGTGTCGACCGCCGCGAACATGGCCATGCCCAGCACGCCCACTGAGAAGACCCCGAGGTGCGGACGCGCGTAGCCAAGCAGGCGGCGATAGATGGCCAGCCCGTCCAGGCTCAGCGGCGGCAGGTTGGGGTCCCGCTTATTCTTCTTCACTGACAGTTGCTATGTTGACCCGACTGAAGCCGGTTCTCGCGACCACGTCCATGGCCGTGACGACCGACTGGTGTGAGGCGCGGCCGTCTGCCCTGATGACGACGGGCTGGTCGCGATCGTCCTGGCCTACTTTCTCGAGCGCCCGCTCAAGCGTCTGCGCCGTCGCATCCACCAGCGGCTGCTCGTTGACCCGGTAGGCACCCTCTGCAGTCACGGTGACCACTACTGACTCCTCGACGACGGCCGTCGGACGCTGGCTGGCACTGGGCAGTTCCACCCGCAAGCGGGATTCATCCACAAAGGTGGTGGAGACCATGAAAAAAATGACCAGCAGGAGGACGACGTCGATCAGCGGGGTCAAATTCAGGTCCGGCGACTCACGCCGCCGGGGATCCAGCTTCATGGCTTGACGGCCCCGCTCGCCTGCAGCCGATCATAGGCCTGCACCAGCTTCATCGCCTCTTTTTCCATGTCGACGACCAGCCGGTCCACCCTGGCACGCAGGTAACGATGGGCAATCAGCGCGGGAATGGCCACGATCAGTCCAGTGGCGGTGGTGATCAGCGCCTCGCCAATCCCACCGGACAACACCTGCGGGTCACCCACGCCCTGCACCGTGATGGCATCGAAGGCCGAGATCATGCCGGTGACCGTCCCAAGCAGGCCGAGCAGCGGCGTGATGGCTGCAATGGTGCCCAGTGCGTCGAGGAAACGCTCCAGCTCGTGGACGACGTGACGGCCGGTGTCCTCGATGACTTCCTTCATGATGTCGCGACCGCGATCACGATTGGCCAGTCCAGAGGCGAGTACTCGACCAAGCGGCGAGTTCTGCTCCAGCGCCTCGACGTGTCGATCCGTAAGCGTGCGGGTCTGGACCAGTTTCCAGATCTTGTCGGTGAGCTCAGCCGGGTTGACCCGTCGGGGACTGAGGGTCCACAGGCGCTCCACCACGATCGCTACGGCCACCACCGAACAGAGCAGGATGGGCCACATGAGTGGGCCGCCGGCCCGAATGATCTCCCACATGGACTGGCATGATAACCGCTCGCGCAGGGCCGTACATCATCGACGGTTCCACCAGCGTCCAGCGGTCGCTCGCCAGCCGCGGGGCCCGTTGCCGCACCGGCCTCGTCGCGTCTCGAACAGCAGCGCCCCATCACGTCCCGTGTCGAGCACTTCCGCCCCTGCGGCGTGCCAGCGCTGCACCACCTCCGGCTTCGGCAGGCCCCAGCGGTCGTCGAAGCCGCTGGACACGAGCGCCCAGCGGGCCCCTACTGTCGCCACCAGGGCGGCCCCTGAGGACGTCGCGCTACCGTGGTGGGGCACGAGTACCAGGTCAGCGCGCAGGGGCTGCCTGACCAGGGCCGACTCCCCGCGACGCTCGGGATCAGCCAGCAGCAGGACGCTGCAGCCAGGCGCCGTCACCAGGATGGCACAGGAGGCATTGTTGCCGGACAGGGTGGAGTCAGCCGCCGGATGCAACACCTCGAAATCCACGCCCGACCAGTGCCAGCGCAGGCCCGCCACGCAGGAATCATCGGCGCCGATCTCCGGCGGACCGAGCATCCCGGCTACGGCCAGGATCCCCGTCAGGTCGTCGAGCAC